>CANLAQ010000018.1 GCA_947488235.1 Flavobacteriales bacterium
CAATGGAAATTATGATTTTTTCAAAGACACCATGCGCTTATCCAATTTATCCTTGAATTTAAGGATCAGTCCAGCGAGCTGGATGAACTTTGTAGCTAATGCAAGTTTTAGTCCCTACAGTTGGGATGCTATTAGTGGCAAAACGAAGAAAGAATATGCTATGGCAATGCAACAAGGACTTGGGAGATTCTTAAATACTAATTTCACGAGTACCTTTACCTTAGCGACCAAAAAAAGTAGAGAAGTTATCAAGGAGGAAAGTGGCAAAAGAGTTGAAGACTGGAATAGTGATTACAATTACTTCAAACTGCATCCAGAGCAAGTCATTTACTTTAATATTCCTTGGAAGATGAATCTCTCTCATGTGTATTCCATTGTTGCGAATACCAATAAAACACCAAGCGATCCAAATGACTATTATTTTGTTCAAACGGGTGTGATTAGTGGTGACATAAGCTTTACAAAAAGATGGAATTTATCGAGTAATATCAACATAGATATTGCCAATAAGAAAATCAGTAATCTTAATTTCTCACTTAATCGCAACCTACATTGTTGGGCACTCTCTTTTTACTATACGCCCATTGGAGGCAACAAAAGTTTTCTCTTAAGTATCAGAAATACCTCCTCCATCTTCAAGGATGCTAAGATTGAATTGAGAAAACCACCGAGCTTCCTATAAACTAATGGATTGGGTCACCAATATGCTTCCCAAGAACATAAGTATACTTGGCTCCAAAAAATACAATTTGAGCGGAGTAATTTACCCAAGCCAGCAATATAAATAGAGAACTTGCAATTCCCGACTTACCCATAAAAAAGTAATTCTGGAGATAAAACTTAATCAGCAACTGACTAGAATACAAGATAACTGCTGTTAATAAAGCACCTCTAAAAGCAAGACTCCAGGAGATTTTTCCATCGTGTAAATATTTAAAAATCATTAAAAATATCAGCAAATTACTTGCTATTGAGAAAACATGATTTAATACAGAAAACACCCAGTCAAGTACATTGTCATTATTAAAAACACTCGATTCCATAAAGGAATATATAAAGATCTGTAAGAAATAAAATAATATGATAACGAAGGCAAAAAAGGCTAAAAATAGTATGGAAACAAAGCGGAAACCGATAACATTCTTAATAATATTTTGATTTTCTCGACGCTTGGCTTTAATTTCAAAAAAATCATTAACACTTCTTTTTAAAGAGACCAAAAAAGCTGAGCAAGTATATAATAATAGAATAAAGCCTACTATCTCAATCAATAAACCGTTTTTATCCAAATGCATGGATTGTAGATAACTCATAAAACTTGAGGTGTCTTGAATACCTACATTATTTTTAAAGATATCATTAATAATGAGGAGCATTCTTTCCGTACCAACAATGCGACCGAAAGTAGAAATAGTTAAAAAAATTATTGGGACGAGTGCAAAAAGAGTATAATAAGACAAGGCAGCACCGTGAAAAAAAGCTCCTTCTTCAATATACTCGGCAATACTCTCCTTGATTATATGATAATTTTTTACCCAGCGATTTCCTTTATCCATGTTTTTTAACGATATCAATTGCTACAACATCGTGAAGCGGTTCGAAGCTATAAAGTATTATTTCTTCTCCAATCGCGGTTGTAAAAAAATTATTAAAAACAGCTCCCATAAACAGTGCTGTTTCAAATTCAATTTTAAGCATTCCTTTGTTGTTTACAATGTATTCATCCGGTCTAAAGAGAATTTTTTTATCCATGAGAACGATATCATTGATGGGTCCAAACAACAACGAATCCATTTTATTAGAATGATAGTAGATACTTTCTGGATTTTTTTTGCGGCTCAATTTCCCTTTATTCACAATACAAACTTGATCTGAAAGACCCAAAATATCTTGTCCATCATGAGAAACGAGCAGCATGGCTACACCCTCTTTTTCTCTAATTTTTTGAAGATGTTTGGTGAGTTTCAGGCGAAGGCGTGCATCTAAATGTGCAAAAGGTTCATCGAGTAATATTACACTTGGTGCTTTTGCGATGGCTCTAGCGATAGCAACACGCTGTTGTTCGCCTCCCGAAAGTGTCTTTGCCATTTGATCCGCCAATCCTTTTAATGCTAAGAGTTGAAGCATTTTAGTAACCCTTCTTTCTCTTTTGTCATTTGGAAGATACAAAATGGCTTCCCTTATGTTTTCTGCAACCGTATGAAATGGATCTAGCTTAAAATCTTGGTTTACAATTTCAATTCCGGGGTGACCTGGAACTAAGCGCTGTGATGCGAGGGGTTGAACTTTTCCTTTAAAAATTATTTCGCCTTCATTTTGATCTACTAAACCTGCAATAATTTTAAGCAAGGAAGATTTTCCAACGCCACTTTTACCAACAAGACCAATGATCTCACCAGGCTTCAAATCAAAAGAAATGCCTTTTAAAATTGGATCCTTATACGAAAGGAAGATATTTTTAATTTGTAACATTATCTCGTTAAATCTTTAGGGAATTCTTTTGAAGCAATATAAACTCCAGGAGACGGATTGGCCATTGGCTCTAAGTCTTTCAAGATAATTGTTATTTTAAACCCATCATCTTCTTTCAAAAGAGCGACCGAATGAAGTATACTTTCTGAAGCACCAACATAACAGTTGGGGGCATCTGAAGATGTGATTTCAAACAAACGCATCTTAGGAACAGAAAAAGTAAAATCATTCCCATCTGCAAAAGTCCCTTGAAGCACATATTCACCGTTAGTCACTTCCTTAACATCAGATACTGAACTTGAAATTGACATATCATCCTCCCAGTGGTATTGAATATTATCACTTGATGGTTTTCCTTCATTTTGCGCATCCGCTTGTTCTTGCGAGTACAACTCATTTAATTGGAAACACTGAATATAACATTTCATAAATAGACTTTTGTTAAAATTAATTTAATTCTCTTGAGAAGGAGTAAATTTGTAAAAAGAAAAATGAAAATACTACTCATTGGCGCAAGTGGATTAATTGGATCCAAACTTCTAGAGCAGATGCTACTTGATCCAGAAATTACAAGTATTGTACTATTTGTGCGCAAACCAATTCCATTAGAACATGCAAAAATAGAGCAGCACCTGATTGATTTTGATGCAATGAATGACTTTGCTCAACACTTCACTGGAGATGCCTTAGTTTGTGCTCTTGGTACTACTCGAAGTAAAACCCCAAATCAAATTGATTATCGTAAAATCGATTTAGGATATACGATGGAGGCTGCTAAAATAGCGAAAACGAAGGGTGTAAAACAAATTCATCTCATTAGTTCGATGGGCGCCAATCCAAAATCAAAAGTGTTTTATTCAGCATTAAAAGGGGAGATTGAGAACCTTATCATTGGATTAAAATTTGATAAAACTATACTATACAGACCCTCCATCTTGATTGGGGAAAGGTCAGAATCGCGACCCATGGAAAAATTATCTCAACAATTAAATTGGATTTATGACCCCCTACTTTTGGGTAGTTTAAAAAAATACAGGAGTATTAGTGCAGATATGGTAGCGACAAAAATTATCTCCGAGATTAAAAAAAATAATAAGGGAGTCCATATTTTGGACTCGGAAGAAATTAAGCAAGATTAAATTTCAGTATGAATAATCCGTTATAGCTTTTTTAAGCTGCTTACTTTTTTGCTTTATTATATTGCTTATAATCAAATCGCTTGGATTCATAGGGATAATATTCGGCAAGTTCACCCGAATAGTAAAACTCAAAAGCCACTGATCCAAAGGTAAAGGACTTATCACCAACATTAAAGACTGATCCCCCTACTCCAGGATTCTTCTTAGGTACTGATTTATAAAATCCTAAATTAAATAAGGAAGCCAAAATTTCTGGGCGCTCATCAATGGGATATCCAGCTCTTTCCCATTGCATTTTTATTTGTTTTACAAAAATTGCAGCATACAAATAGGAATAATAATGATTTTTCAACTGAACCAATCTACTTATTCGCAATGAAAGCGTATCATTTAGCTTGTTTTTATAATCCGTAATCGTGTCATAATCCAATAGATTTTCATATGATTCCCCTAAATAATAAGGCGAACTATTATCTTTTAAATAATATTCAATAGCTGAAGCTGTACTTTCTTTAATTCCTGTTACACCGTAGGAAGAATTGGTTTCAAGGGCCAAGGATCTTAAAGGAGCAATAAGTCCTTTAAATCTTTCTCTACGAGAATTAAACAATCTAATTTGTTCACCAACCAAACAAGTAACAATTACCCGGGCCTCAACACCTGTAACTTCAGCAGCTGAATCTATGTAAGCTTTGTCCTTAATCAGTGCCAGTCTGAAATGTTTCCATTCGGCGATATTCATCCAATTATAAATACTTAGAGCAGTAGAGGGTCTATTTGAAGTCTTTAATTTCGCATTTAATTTTTTAAGTTCGCGTTGATAATTTTGATTGTTCATCATTTGAAGATCAAAAGCATCTATCATTTTCATAACGATAAACTCATCTTTATTTTTAGACCAGACACTGAGGATAATTTGAGCATTTTTTGGATAAAAATCATTGATTAGCATAATGCGTTGTAAGGAAGCATAATGGTTCCTCACCATTTGGGCACTATCTACGCGATAGGATTGATTGTATTTATCGTTGATTCCTTGGAAATATCTATTGTTTACATCTAAGCGACCTGAATCTCGTGTCCATTGGAACTTCATTGCGAGATAAGAAAAAGTCAAAAATGCACCAATAACAGCAAAACTGTATAAGGAAATGCGAAAAGGGACTTTAAACCAACTATTTTTAAACACTTGCATAAAAAGAATTTAAACGAAGTTATGCTATTAAAAAGAGAATACAAAAAAAGGAACTTTTCAACTTTCGATTGCTAACAATTAAGAAAATAAAATATCTATAAATCAATCCAATTCATTAATTTCGAAACTATGAAAAAGACAACTACACTCCTGCTTTTAACACTATGTTTAGTTAGTGTTAGGACAAGCTATGGCCAAAAAAATAATGTCCTTGATAAGGCAGGAATTAATAGAATGTTAAATTCCGGAATTGAATTGTACCAACAAGGACGATTGAATGACGCAATCTCTATTTTAAAAACCGCTGAAATAAAAGATACCGCCAATTGGAGGGTATTGTACTGGATGGGGATGTCGTTTTATGATTTATCGAGTTATTATGCGGCGGAAGAATGTGCTGTAAGAGCCAATGAAATCATAGGAAGGGAAGAAAATGTGGATGTAGATTTAATCAAATTATTAGGTGATGTAAATCATCGCTTAGGAAATGTGGATCTTGCCGCAAAATATTATAAGCAAACAGCTGAATTAATGGGGAAGAAAATTTCCACTGATATGGGTATTCCTGAATTAATTGATGCCTGTGAATTATATCTAAAAGACACCAAAGCAGGGAGAAAAAGTAAGCGTTCTATTCTTGCTGACGCGATTAATACTGTTGATGATGAGTATGCCCCTATTTTAATGAATGGCGGTAGAGATTTATTTTTTACAGCGCGTAAACCGGAAACTACTGGAAATAATATAAACCCTGATGATCAGCGCTATTTTGAAGATATGTATCATGCACAATGGGACACTGTTTCATTAAGCTGGAAAATGAATAAATTAACCTTCTCTGAATGGAATACAAATGGATTTGATGCTTTGACTTACATAAATGAAAATGGGCTGTTTGGATTGTGTACCATTAATACTTCGGCCACTGAAAAGACAACCAAAAGTTCTGACATTTTTGAAATTATTGGGGAGGAACCCTTAAAATGGTCTTCCATGGATGTAATTAAAAATAAGAGTATTAATACAGATTATTTTGAAGGTGCGGCAAGTCTAGCGCAAGTTTCAGATATGGAACAAAAAATGATTTTTGTTAGCGACCGTAAAGGCGATGTGTCCGGGACTGATCTTTATAGCGTTTCTCGCACTGATGAACTCTGGCAGACCTCAGTAAGATTGCCTAATGAGATCAACAGTTTGGGAGATGAAACAACGCCTTATATTACAGATGATGGACAATTCCTATTCTTTAGTAGTAGAGGATTGCCTGGATATGGAGGTTATGATATTTTTTATTCCCAATGGATTGATGAAAAATGGTCTGCTCCTGTAAATTTAGGTTTAGAAATAAATAGTGTAAATGATGATACTCATTTTCAAATCAACACAAAAACAAATCAATGTGTTCTTGCTTCCATGGCAGTTCGGGGTGATTATTTCAGCTATGACTTATTTCAAGCAGATATGACTGGATTAAATTTCCCGTTTTTAAAGAAATGAACCGTTTATATTGACTGTTGTACTAAATGTGAATTCTCTTTAAATAAAACTTATGAAATCGATTGTATTTTTAATTGTTACCGTATTTTTCGGAACAACCATTTTCTCGCAAAAAGAAGTGCCTCTTAGTCCAAATATGAAACAGGCAACTGTGTTTTTTACTGGAGTTCAATTGCAACATGAAAATCAAGTGAGTTTAAAACCTGGGAAACAAGAAGTAGTACTGCAAAAATTGACCGATTTTTTAGATCCCAATACAGTTCAAGTTAAGGCAAGCGGTGACTTAACCATTTTATCCGTTCGTACGAGAAAGAATTTTGAAGATTTACGGATCAACAATGAGGACATTAAAGCTATCAATGCGAAGAAAAAACTTTTAGAAATTCAACATAATGATCTCATTGATGAATATACCATCTTAGAATTAGATCGAAATTTAATTATGCAAAATAGAAATTTGAAAGGTAACGATCAAGGAATGAAAATGATAGAATTGAAGGAAGCCTATACTTTTATGCACAACAAAATAACTGAAATCACCACCCGCCAAACGACCATTTATGGCTTATTAGAAGATATTGAAAAAAAGAAAAATCTGCTAGAACAAGAGATTATCAGTCAACGCAGCAAGCCAGTCATTAATTACACCGAAATAATAATTGAAATTGATGTTCAAAAAGCAACAGAAGCGAATTTTATTGTGAACTATATTTCTCCTCGCGCTACTTGGAAGCCTTATTATGATATGCGAAGTGAAGGAATTGGCAAGCCAGTGCGTCTAGAAGCAAAAGCAAATGTAAGTCAAACAACAGGCATAGAGTGGAAAGATATTGATGTGGTGCTATCAACAAACGATCCTTATCAGAATGCCACCCAAGCGGTAATTAACCCTTGGTATATTTCTTACAACAATTACCCAACACCAAAAACCATAACATCTAGAAATATTCCACAAGTAGATTATTCAGGAGAAACTTTAAGAGGAGAAATTATTGATGCCAGTACAGGTGAGTCATTGGCGTTCACAAAAATAACCTTCCCGGGATTCACTGGAGGAACAGTCTCCAATGAAGAAGGGAAATTTGAAGTGGTAATTCCTAAAGATGCCAAAATTGCTTTAGCAAGTTTCGTTGGTTATACTGATGTGCAGTTAACCATCAACGCTCCTTATTTGAAGTTTTTTATGAAACCTAATGAATTAAATTTGGAAGAAGTGACTGTTTCTGTGAATCAATCCATCAATGGAGCCTTAAGTTATAATAATGTAGCGAATGCTTCTTATATGGGTACTTATACACTTAACGCTTCAGATTTGATGGTGTCAGAAGATGATGACAAAGCAATGGAATGGAAGTCAACTGGAAAAACAAGATTCAGACGCTCCTCAGCTCCAATGATGGATGAAATGTCTAAATCAGAAAACAAAAAGGCTTGGGCACCTACTGTAACTACTATTACTGAGAAAAAAGACATCAGAGTTGAATACAGAATTCTTTCTAAAATGTCAATTCCAACAGATGGAATGGATCACCGCGTAAACATAGCAAGCTATGATTTACCTGCCAACTACGAATACCATTGTATTCCAAAAATTGATCCTAGTGTTTATCTTTCTGCCCAAGTAAATGGATGGGAGAAGTTGAACTTATTGAGTGGAAGTTCTAATATATATTTTGACGGCACCTTCATGGGAAGCTCTTATTTAGATGTAAACACAACTAAGGATACACTTTCTTTCTCTTTTGGAAAGGATAGTAAAATGGTGGTTGAACGAACTAAAATTAAAGAGAAGAACAAGACCAAAATCATGGGTGCTAGACAAAAATCTGATGTTGCATGGGAAATAAAAATTAAAAATAATGGCGCTGCCAATATTCCTGTGATTATTATGGATCAATTTCCATTAACTACCAATGCAGATATAAAAATTAAAAATGGAGAATTGATCGAAGGAAAAGTAAACGATAAAACTGGAATAATTACCTGGGAATTTATGCAAGGTATCAGCGGAAGTAAATCGGTCTATTTTGATTATTCTATTGACGCTCAGTATGGAATTCCATTATATCTAGAGTAGAAGAATAACAAAATTGATTCTAGAAAAGACCGTTAGCGTTCTTATTGCAATGACTTAAGACCCTTAGGTATATTAAGACTTTTTTCTTAGCTTTCTAGACCCTTTGAATTCATTCAAGTTATATCTTACAAATACTTCCATGCCACCTTTAAAATTGGTAACGGTAGAAAGTCTAGAGATATTAATGTCATAGGCAAAACCAGCTGAAACTGTTCCCCATTCAATCATAGCTTTTAAAATCATTGCATCTTTAAATCTTGTAAAAAGACCAAGGTACAATGAATTTGCTTTAACAAGGCCAGTAGTTCGTGACTCATTTTTCAAAAATTGCTTGTAATAGAATCCTGCCAAAATTTCATTGGAAGTCTTCTGACGGGAATAATAAATACCTGGTAAGAATGCTCCATTGGAAGAAGGTAAACCAATATCGGCATTTGCGAAAACAGTATACCGAATAGGAAGGTGTTGTATGGAAGAATTATAAAAAGAATAGATAGGTCGATTCAGGTGGGTTGCAGAAACACCAATATTAAAAACCTTATCTGCTTTTTCGGTCAGGAAGGCATTCTTTGTTCTATAAGAATAGAGCATACCGGCACCCATATCGAAATAAGAAAAATTCTGATTATAGAAAGACTCACCGCTTGCTAACAATGGATTGTATGCCATGCCATCATATTGTGTTCCCCATTGCCCTGCATTTGGATTGGCTGAGCAAGTTCCAAAACCAGAGGAAAGGCCTACTCCCAATCGGCTTTTTTTATTTAACATCAATTGATAGGCTAAACTTATATTTACCATAGTTTGAGTGAAATTTCCATCACCCATTTTATCATTATAAAAATTTAAACCACCACCAAAAGAACCTTTACTATTCTTAATTCCTTCTGTGAAACGACCATCAATAGATGCGGCCATAGTTTGATAAGGAGTAGTAAAACTTCCGTATTGAGATCTAAAATTAGTGATACCTTGAAAGGAGGAATTAGCACCGGCCAAGGCAGGATTTAGGGTTAGTGGAGAAAACTCAGCTTGAGAAAAATGTACATCCTGTGCTTTTGAATTACCTCCTAAAAGACAAAACAATAAAAACAGAAAGCAAACTAAAGAAAATTTATTCGTCTTATTCATTTATCTAACTAAAGTTGAGCTACCACTCTTATTAATAATCTTATCCTCATAAGTCAAAACGCTTAATTTATAAACGAAATTACCATTCGGTAAAGGTTTCCCTTTGAAGTTTCCATCCCATCCATTATCCACTTCAGAGGATTGAAAAACTTTTTCTCCCCATCTATCATAAATAGCAAATTCAATTTTCTTGATACATTCTGCTCTACAAAAAACCTTTAATGTATTGTTACTTTCTGGACCAACTCCATTAGGAGAGAACATGGTGGGAACATACAAATCGCCACACAAAAGTTTAACTTCTACAAAAATTGAATCTATACCAATACAACCATTAGCATCAACCGTAGTGACATAATAAGTGGTTGAAGAGTCCGGACTTGCTATAGGATTGTCACAAGTCAAGCAACTCAAACCAGCTGCAGGTGACCAAGTATAATTGACACCACCAGTAACCAATAAATTCACTGAAAATGTAGGATTAACGACTGTTATTGCTGGGGTTGCATCCAAAATAATTGAATCAACTATACCAATAGTATAATTTAGTGTGTCAGCACACAAATTTCCATCTGTAACGATAACTTGATAAGAACCGATGTTAAGATCGCCTATACTGTCTAAACCACTAGTAAGAGGTGACCAAGAATAAACATAAGGAAGTGTTCCTCCTGAAGCTTGTGTGGATATTGTCCCTAAGGCACCTGTAGCACAATTTACAGGAGTTGCATTGCCTGAAAAAAGTAATGGTGTTGGTTCAATAATTGTAAAACTTTGAATAACAATACAATTGGCGGCATCAGCTACAATAACATTGTAAGTACCAATCGGTAAATTACTAAGGGTGTCATTTGTCCCGCCAATTGGCGTCCAATTATAGGAGAAAGGAGCTGTACCACCACTCAAAACAGAAACGATTGCTTCACCATCATTAAATCCAGTACATGAAATATTGGAGACATTTAATGAAATTACAGGTGGAACAGGTGAAGGATTTAATGTATAGGTTGTAGAACTTAAAGAAATGCAGTTAGAGGTACTACTCATTACTGTAATCGTGTAAGTATTACCTAAAACATTATTAAAAACAGGACTGGCTTGAAAATTCGTTCCATTAATACTGTAAGAAAAAGTTGGTCCTGTTGGATAAGATACTGTTAGTGATCCAATAGGCACTGCACAAGTAGGTTGAGTAACAGTCGCTACAGGTGTTGGTGGTGCTGATGGTGGAGCTATTAGGGTTACAGTTGCTGTGGAAGCGGATGTACAAAATTGATCATTCGTCACAGTAAATGTATAAGATCCAGGTAACAATCCATTAAACAAGACTGTAGGACCAGTACTTGAAAAGGTAAGACTTCCCGGACTACCATTAACAGTCCAATTACCTGCAGGAAGATTTGCTAAATTAACTGAGCCAATTGGATTCAAACAAGTTGGTTGTGTTACCACTCCAACAGTAGGTGCCGCCGGAATTGTTGGCGCTACAATTGTCGCTGATAATGAAGCTGCTGATACACATCCATTTTGATTAGGCGTTACGGTGAAAGTATAAGTACCGACTGGAAGGAAAGTAAATACAAAAGTTGGACCAGAGGAAGGTAGTGTAATGGTTGATCCGCCACCAGATGGTGTTGCCACTACAGTATAAGTGTATAATGGCGGTAATCCTGACAGTGCAACATCACCAGTTGGAATCAAACAAGTAGGTTGAGTAATGGTGCCTATTATGGGCGCACTTGGGGGAGTCGGAATCGCATTCATAGTCACGGATGCCGAAGCTCCAGATACGCAACCTGTTAATGTATTAGTTACTTCAAAAGAAGTAGTTGAATTTGCTGGGACACCATTTAATATTCCATGTAAACCTGTTCCAGAAACGCTAAGTCCTGCTGGAACTGAAGAAATTGACCAACTGCCTGCAGAGGGAAGCGTAAAATAAACAATACCTCCTCCATTGATACAGGTAGGATGCGTTATGGAATCAATTATAGGAGTACTGGGATTACTTGGTATAGCATTTATACTTACAATGATTTGAGCAAGACAACCATTAACATCACTATAATCAATAGTATAGGTTTGACTTGGCGCTAATCCTGAAATAGTGTATGTTACGGTATTTCCGGTATAAACTGCACCACCAGGATTCACTGTTAGGGTCCAATTGTTAAGCGTTAAACCAGATAAGGCAATAGTTCCTGTTGGATTGGTACAGGTAGGATGTGTAATTGTTGCTGTAAGAACTACTGGATTCGTACAAATTGAGAATGTATTATAAGATACAAAAGCTAAAATAAAAAGAATTCCAAATCGTAATTTCAAAAGCATAAATTTAATCTCATCTAAATACTGACAAACGAATAGTAAAGTTACATTTTTATTTTAAAAAAGTAAAGTCTAAGTTATGTTATTGTTGACGAAATAATAAAAAACTAGTTGCTATTCAAAATAAAAACTTTGTAAGAAGATTCAAATTAATTATCAATCTTTGCATTACAATGACCAAACGCTACTTTATCGAAATTGCATATAATGGAACTAAATTTCATGGTTGGCAAGTACAACCTGGATCTATTTCCATTCAGTCTTCCGTAGAGGATGTCTTAACGCAACTTAATAGTCAAGAGAAAATTTCTGTGGTGGGTTGCGGCAGAACGGATGCAGGGGTTCATGCGAATTCTTATTTTTTCCATGTTGATTTACCCTTCTTGTGCGATGATCTATTGATCTCTAAAATGAATAAAATGCTGCCAAATGATATTGTAGCCATTGGATTTGAAGAAGTATCTCCTGAAAAGCACGCAAGATTTGACGCAAAATGGAGGACTTACCGTTATTTTATTCACACTAATAAAGATCCATTTAAATCTGAGTTGAGTTGGTTTGTTAGTCGACCCTTAAACATTGAATTAATGAATGAAGCCGCTAGTTTACTTATTGGAAAACAAGATTTTGCTTCTTTTGCCAAATTACATTCAGATGTCAAAAACACTATATGTGAAATTACGCATGCGCAATGGGAAGTAAAAAATGACACCTTAGTTTTTGAAATTTGCGCCAATAGATTTTTGAGAAACATGGTTCGAGCAATTGTTGGGACTCTTTTAGAAGTTGGTCAAAATAAAATGAGTGCCAGTGAATTTAAAAAAGTAATTGCACAACAAGACCGTCAAGCTGCAGCGCTATCCGTTCCTGCTCACGGTTTGTTCTTATGGAAAATTGTCTACTAATGAAGGGAAAGGCCTTACTTCTATTTTGTGCTTTATATTCATACGCTCATCTAAGATATCATGTTGGAAAAGCAATTCCATTAAGTGAATGGATGTTCGTACTCAATAAATCTATTGCTTGGACAGGCGGCATTTTATTAGGCTTAAGTTTATTCAAATATGAAGGGGAAAATATTCGTAAGTCATTAGGTAGCATAGGGTATTTGTTCGCAAGCCTTCACATTTTCCTCGACCTCATTTTAATGAGCCCGGAACATTATCCTTCTTTTTATAGTTTCGGTCAACTCAACGAACACGCTTGGATCAGTATAACATTAGGTGTAACTAGCTTTATTTGCTTCACTACCGCTTGCCTTGGAAGTATTTCAAAAAATTATAAATACCTGCTGCGCTTTGGTAGAATTGGCATACTAATAAGTCTTTTACATGTCACCATGATTGGTAAAAAGGGGTGGTTTACGCCAAATTCATGGCCGTTTTATATGCCCCCAATTACCTTACTTTTTGTCCTGGCGATATTATGTTTTCTTTTCTTAGACCTCAGGAAGAGACTAAAAAGATAAGAACACTATTGTTGTGCGTTATAATTGCGCAGCAATTCAAAATAACCTTTAGACTCCACTACAATAGCTCCACCTAAAGTATCTCCATATTTTGCAGGCAAACCTCCTGTGAACACCATCATTTTACTTATGGAGCAACTAGGTACATTAAAAACTTCATTGGATTTGATACCGTCAAGAATATAAATCATGTCCCCTTTTCTTGCCCCTCTGAACATTAACTGACCATCATCATCCATCCGAATATCAGTGGACATAGAAATAGCAAGTGACTTTATATCAAATTTATTGGTACTTCTTTTGATATCATTTGCGGTAAGTTCTTTAACAGGTAAATCACCGAAAACTAGTTTCACATTAGGATTGATTTTAATATCCTTAAATACCTTAACATGGGGTTCAAATTGAATATTTCCGAGATTACAATAGGCTTCCATAGGCACATCAGCTACAATGTTATTCATGGTGTCCTTCATGTAAATAATATAAAGCGTGTATTTTCCGGAAGGAATTGCTGGAATTCGAAACCTACCATCTGGATCAGAGAGGGCTTGATATTTTCTACCATTGTCCTCAACAACTGCACGCGCGTTAAATATTTTTTCACCTGAATTCGCGTCAACGACTGTTCCAACAATATCACCCGTTACAGTTTGTCCGAAAACTGCATTTGCGGAAAGGCATAATAAAAATAAGATCTTTTTCATGGCATAAATTTTAAAGGTTCAATGCTAAGATGCAATGCTTTAAATAATTCCATAAAAGTGCTTAAACAATAGCGGAAGAAACTGTCAATTCTCTATCGATTTTTTTAAATAATCCTTGCAATACTTTTCCGGGACCCACCTCAACAACTTCCGTTAAACCATCTCGCATCATGTTGTTCATAATTTGAGTCCATTTGACAGGCGCTGTTAATTGCAAGATCAAATTTTCTTTAATTAATTCAGGATCAGAAACTGCTTCCGCACTTACATTTTGATAAATAGGACACATTGGAGTATTGAATATTGTTGCTTCAATGGCAGCTGCTAATTGCTCCCGTGCTGGCTCCATTAAAGGAGAATGAAATGCACCACCAACCTGAAGTATTAGTGCTCTTTTTGCACCTGCCTCCAATAGTTTTGCACAAGCAAGTTCAACCGCTTCAACACTTCCTGAAATTACCAATTGTCCCGGGCAATTATAATTTGCGGGCACTACTACACCAGAAATTCCAGCACAAACTTCCTCAACAACATGATCTTCTAAACCCAGAATTGCTGCCATTGTTGAAGGTGCTAATTCACAAGCCTTCTGCATAGCCAAGGCTCTTTTATGCACTAAAGAAAGTCCATCTTCAAAAGACAGAGTCTTATTGGCAACTAGAGCTGAGAATTCACCTAGTGAATGTCCAGCGACACTTTCAGGCTTGAAGTCATTCCCTAGGCATGCTGCTAGAATGGTAGAATGAATAAAAATTGCAGGTTGGGTAACATTGGTTTGCTTTAGTTCCTCTTCGGAACCTTCAAACATAACTTTTTGAATGTCAAAACCTAAAATTTCATTGGCTTTTGAAAATAATTGTTTTGCTAGATCAGAACTATCATATAGTTCTTTTCCCATTCCTGTAAATTGCGCTCCTTGACCTGGAAATACATATGCTTTCATACTTATTATTTTGATTTATAATTGACTATACGAGTGGAATTTTCCACCTTTAAAAACTTTAACTTTTTTCAGAATTCCATTTTTATCATAAACATAGACCTTACCATCATATAATCTACCTTCTTTAAAATCACCATCTTGCCAAATTTCATCGTTAGAATTGTAAATTTTATTGTATCCGAATGGAATAAAACGAACCCCTTTGGTAATAGGATTAGTGATTTTTGGTGGGTATTCATCCTCGAAAACAGGATTGATGTTAGCGGTTGGTTTGTCAATAATTTTTATTACCTCTATTTTTCCACCAACGATATTAAGCTGTTGCTTAATTGATCCATTAGGGTAATAGCTTGTTAGTTTATCTGCTAATTTGCCATTGATTTTAGTGTATTCAATTTCAAGTTGACCATTGGGATAATAATATTTTATTACGCCCATTTCTTCTCCTGAAACATTAAATTGACCTCGATACGCCAATTGACCATTTTTATGATAGCGTGTCAACTCACCTTGATATTTGTTGTTTTCAAATAAACCTTGTTCTCTAATTACTCCATTACTATAATAACGAGAATAGGAACCTTGAGGTCTGTTATTTTTGTATGTGCCTTTGAGTTTTACAGACTTTCCATCTGCATGATATTTTATCCAAACACCTTCTTTTCTGCCATGCGAATACTGACCCTCTTCTGTTTTCGCATTGTTTTTACTCTTATTCACATAAATCCATTTGCCGTCTTTTTTTCCTTGCTCATCTCGTTGATTCTGCGCAAAAACAAAAGCGCAATTTCCAAGAAAAAGAAATAAAAATAAACAGCAGAAATGCCTCATTTTTCGATAGTTATTAGAAAGTAAAATTACATTTTTTTGACGAGTGATAAATTCAATTGTGGATAATTTATAACAAAGGTATTGTTTACATTTGCTTATTATAGGTAATTTTATAGCCATAATACTTATTATGCTATCCCTTGAACCAAAAGATTTAAGCGTCCCAAAACTTCATCAATATTTACTTGGAGCCATCGGTCCTAGACCAATAGCTTTTGCTGCTACAATCGATCAAGAAGGGAACGATAACTTAGCGCCATTTAGTTTTTTTAATGTCTTCAGTGCTAATCCACCGATATTAATATTCTCTCCTGCTAGATCAGGGCGAACCAATACCACTAAGGACACTTATAATAATGTAAAAATTTGTCCAGAGGTTGTGATCAATGTGGTTAACTTTTCAATAGTCGAGCAAATGAGTTTGGCGAGTTCACCCTACCCAAAAGGGATGAGTGAGTTTACCAAATCAGGACTTACACCATTGGATTCTGATTTAATTCGTCCAAAGCGGGTGCAGGAAGCCCCTGTTCAATTTGAATGTCGCGTTAATGAAGTAGTAGAATTAGGAAAGGATGGCGGTGCAGGAAATTTAATTATCTGCGAAGTGCTAAAGATTCATATTCACGAATCAATCCTGGATGAAAATCAAATGATTGATCAACATAAAATAGATTTAGTAGCAAGAATGGGTGGGAATTGGTATTGTCGCGCCAATGAAAACTCCATGTTTGAGCTCGAAAAACCTATAACTACTTGTGGCGTTGGATTTGATTTATTACCTCCTGACTTTATTTCAAGCAGTGTTTTGGACAATAACAATTTAGCAAGATTAGCAGGTATCGAGGAAATTCCTGATGAAACTGCTGTAAATGAATATAAATTATTAGAATTAAGTGATTTATTTTTAACTTTAGGTGACGATCCTTCAGCATTAGAATTAGCACTGCATGAAAGAGCAAAAATACTTTTACAAACACATCAAATTAGTGAGGCATGGCTTACACTTTTATCATTTAATAACGGATAAATAAATACAATTATGTTTAAATTAACAGGAAGCGTAAAGCTTATTCACGCAACCGCGCAAATCACAGAAAAGTTTTCAAAGAGAGAATTTGTTGTAACAGATACAACAAGTCAATATCCTCAAGACATCCTATTTCAAGCTACACAAGATAAATGTGGCCTTTTAGATCAATTTCAAGCGGGAGATCAAGTAGAAGTATCTTTTAACTTAAGAGGTAGAGAATGGACGAGTCCGCAAGGAGAAGTAAAGCATTTCAATACAATTGAAGCTTGGAGAATTGAAAAAATGAGTCAAGGTATGCCAAGCGGTGGACCATCAGCTATTTCTTTAGAAGCAAGTGATTTTCCAACTTCACCAAAATCAGCAGCATTAGAAAGCACTGAAGATGGAGACGATCTTCCTTTTTAAGGTTTTTCTTCGTATTTTTTCTTATACTTCAAGTATAATTTTTCCTGAAAATTATGATGGTCAACTAGTTGACCATCTCTTATGATTAAGGTGACTTGATTGCTGCGCATATCCAAGGCAGAACCTTTGGAGACAAAAAGTGTCGCTGATTTTCCTGTTTCAATTGATCCATAATTTTGATCAATCCCTAAAATCTCACAAGCAGAAAGTGAAATTGATCGCACAGCTTGTTCTTCTGTTAAACCATAAGCCATTGCAGTTCCTGCTTGAAAAGGTAAGTTCCTAGTGTTCATTGCTTCCATATCACCTTCATTTTGAAGACAAAATAATATCTCTTCTTTCTGAAGAAGGGAGGCTAATTGATAAGGCAAAGCAACATTTTCATCTTCTGAATTGGGCAAACTATGCACCCTTTGCAACATCACCGGTATTTGAGCATCCTTTAAGCGAGCACCCAAGAGATAGGCATCATGCCCACCAACGATTACCGGAAAAGGAATTTTGAATTCACTCACAAAAGAAATAATATCCGTTAACTGCTGTAATTCACTGGCATGAATAAAAACTCTTTTGGTGCCCTTAAAACAATCCACCATTGCTTCGAGGCGTTGATCAAAGTTAGTTGGTTTCTTATCTTTCGCATATACTGATGCCATTTGGAAAAAATCAAAAATTTCAGCGCATTGACTTTTATAATCTTTGTTTTTGTTCTTTGAATTAACTTCAGAATTCCAACTGTCTCCATTATTAGCCTCGGGCCAATTTAGGTGAACACCATCATCTTTTAGAAGCGTTGCATCTTCCCAATTCCAGCCATCGAGAAACATTAGAGAGGAAGTTCCAGAGATAATCCCACCTCTGGGTGTTGTTTGCGTGATTAAAATACCATTGGACTTTACGGTTTCAATAACTCTTGATTCAACCATGTAGGCAATTTGAGCTCTAACATGAGGGTTAAATTCGCCAACATCTTGAAAGTCACGCGTTGCCCTTACGGCATCTATTTCATTTAATCCAAGAGTAGAATTCGTTGCTACAAATCCAGGGTAAATCTGTTGACCATCAAGTTTAATTATGGTATCCCATTGCGTTTGATCAAAATTTGAGGTGAGTGCATTTTTGACAAATAATATTTTCCCGTCTTGAATGCCAATCGCCGAAGTTTCCACCACCGAACCATTGCCAACATGCAACAAACCATTCAACAATAAAACTCTTTGTCCATTGACATGGAAAATTGTCAAAAAAAGAATTAAGGAAATAATTACTTTCATATCAATGTGTATTTTCTGAGTCCGTGCCTTCTTCACCAAGGGTATTGCAATGAAACTCTTGTTTCTTTTTCTTTTCATACTTTTTGCCTGGAGCACTAGATTTATTACTCTTTAGCATTAGGGCAGTGATTCTTGCTCTTTCCAATCTATTTCGCTCTTGTGCCGAGATATCTTCTATAGCGCTGTATTTAATTTCACCGTCAATAATGGTATAATTTACTTTTGCATTAATACTTAGAGGATTGTCGCTCCATAAAACTAAATCTGCATCTTTCCCCACTTTAATACTTCCCATTCTATCATCAAGATGCAAGAGTTTTGCTGGATTAAGCGTGACCATTTTCCAAGCCTCAATTTCAGACATACCTCCATATTTAACACTCTTTGCTGCTTCCTGATTCAATCTTCGTCCCATCTCTGCATCATCTGAATTGATGGCTACTACTAAACCTTGTTGGGACATTAGAGAAGCATTATAAGGTATAGCATCGTTCACTTCAAATTTATACGCCCACCAATCTGAGAATGTGGAAGCCCCTACTCCATGTGCTTTCATTTTATCCGCCACCTTATATCCTTCAAGAATGTGCGTAAAAGTATTTACTGTGAAATGCATTGAATCTGCGACTTTCATTAACATATTAATTTCTGATTGAACATAAGAATGGCAAGTAATTTTTCTTTCACCCGATAAAATTTCAGAAAGAATATCCAGTTCTAAATCTTTACGAATAGCAGGGATTTTACCTTGTTTAAACTTTTCGATTTTCTCTTGGTAAATTAAAGCTCGATTAAAGCCATCGTAAAATACCTGTTCGACCCCCATACGCGTTTGAGGGAAGCGGACTGTGTTAAAATCTCCCCAGTTGGCTTGCTTAACATTTTCACCTAAAGCACATTTAATAAATTTTGGGGCATTGGTAATAAGCATTTCAGAAGGCGAAGCGCCCCATTTTAATTTAATCAATGCTGATTGTCCACCAATAGTATTGGCAGAACCATGCAAAAGTTGTGCAGCAGTAACTCCACCTGATAATTGTCGATATATATTTATGTCATCCGGATTAACAACATCTCCAATACTCACTTCTGCTGTAACAGACTCCCCTCCCTCATTTACACCTTTAGAAATAGCAATATGTGAATGTTCATCAATTATTCCGGAGGTTAAATGCTGATTTTTCGCATCAATTACCAAGGCATTTGGAGGATATGCTTGATTGTCTTTTCCTACATAAACAATTTTTCCGGCAGAACATATCACCATGGCATCAGTAAGGATTTGTTCTGATTCATTGGTCCAGATTTGTGCATTTTTAATCACGATAGGCTTATCACTTGACTTTGAAATAGTACCAAAAGCCATATTGGGAAGCCAAGCTGATGGAGTAGTCAATTCAGTGGTGACTTCTTTGTTAGTTTTTTCTTTCTGACTTGGTTTTTCTTGTCTTATCGCGGCCCAAAGCACCCAAGTTCCATCTGCAATTAAGGCATCACCTTCCATTACTCCACCCTCTGCAGAAATGCGTCCATGAAGTTGAAAGGAACCTTTATCTTTTTGATCATCCAAATTAAAAGACATTGAGATATCATCTTGATTTAATCGAACAAGAACCTTATTAGTAAGAGTATCCGTTGTAGTTAATTTTGTTTTGGGATCATATTTCTTTACATATTCAATGAGTTGAGCTGTTGGTTTTTCTTTATCATCTAATAATTGAAGTAGGTATTTTTTGCCATTTAGGGTAAGTGAAAATTTTCCTAGGACATTATTTTTTTGTTCTGAGTTCAAAACCGTTCTCTCCCCTAAGTGCCAGGATTCTAATAATAAAGCTTCATTTTCGAAAGGATTTAAATTATAAACACAAAAACTTGCCAATTTTCCTTTATTCAAACTTCCGATAAGAGAATCTATCCCTAGATAACTTGCTGGAACAAGCGTTAATGAATTAAGAATAGAAGCGGTGGAAACGCCTAATTCAACTTGCTTTCTAATATTCTTCCAAAAGACATCAGGAGCAGCAATTCCATTCGATGTTATTGCAAAACGGACCTCATTATCTAATAATATTTTAGTGTTAAAAGGAGCTAATTCCCAATGTTTTAAATCACTAAGGGGGATTTGTTTCGCTACATAAGGATCTTGCACATCGAAGGCATCTGGAAAATTTATTGGTACAACCAATTGCGCTTTTATATCCTTTAGATAGGTCACATTAGCATATTCATTTCCAGATCCAATAAAATTCATTGGGAGATCAAATTCCTTAGCGATTTTGGATGCTCGAATTATTTCCCATTTATCCTCCACTTTAAAAAAGTTAGGCAGCGCCAGATGGTCTGTCCAAGATTTCATTGATAAAGAGTAATTATTGGTTTCTTGGGCATAAATTCGATCATAAAAAGCTTGTCTTAGCAGTGCGATAGAACCCATTTGCGATGATGGATAAGACTGATTAGAAGTTCCTTTTGAAAACGAATAAAAGTTGGCACTTAATGGAGAAATTATTGCTTTATTAATCGGAACATCTCCTATGCTCACTAGGGCGGCTGTACCTCTTGCAATCCCATCTTGCTGATGACTGAGGGCAAAACCAAATCCCATTTTAATCAAAGACTCACTTGCAGTGGGATCCACATGAAATAAAGTGGCTGCATCCACTTCAGGATGAATTGCTTCATTCCAGTAATAATCACCTTTATTTAGTGTGTTTAGCTGAGGACGATTAGAATGATGACTTACTGGAGCAGGAAGACCTATATTAGAATACAGTTCAATAAATGAGGGAATTATTGTTTTGCCATTCATATCAATGACTACAGCATCGGAAGGCGACAAAAGTAACTTTCCGAAATCTTTGATCTTTTCATTTTCAATGAGCACCGAGACATTTTCCAATATTTCCGTTGGAGAAACAAAAAGATTCACATGCTGCAAAAAATAACTAGAAACTTTTGATTTTGCTACGCCATTATTGGGTTGATTTTGAGCAAAAATAATGCTATTAAGTAGTAAAAATAACGATAAGGTAAATAGACGCATCATGAGATTATTTTCAAGCGTGAATTTATAAAAAAAAGGGGTATTAACTTTATTATTAAAGAACTTATTTGACATACTTCATTGCTTCGCGAAAAGCCAAGCCTTTTAATTCATGAAAACCTACTGTTTTTCTGACCCAATCTGGATTCCATTTAGAAACCTCTCGCAAAGACCACCCAATTGCTTTTTGGATAAAAAAGGTTTTGTTCGATTTATAACAGGCAATCAAATAACTTAAGCGTTCTAAATCTACTGTGTCCTTATATTTTAGTTGATAAATCAAGCACGATCTATGCAGCCAAATTGAAGTTTCCTCTTGCCATGATTCCACTACAAGATCCATTTCTGCTGGGAATTTCTTTGCATACTTTCCAAGAATATTGGAGGCAAGAAGATCTACAGAATCCCACCAAGACTTATTCTCTAGGATAAACTTAATTTCAGAAATATCAGACGCTATGAGCCAGGAATTTGGCCAAGAATTAACCCAATCTACTGCAATGTATTGATATTCTCGCGCTTCTTTCTCCCACAATTCACGAACTACATCCCATCGTTGGATTGCTGAGAGATCTTTGGGGAGTACGGATTTCCATTGACGAAAAATCACTTTTCGGGGGACACTTGAAACGCCTAAGTACATGAAATTATCTTTCATATACTTTTCCATTCCAATCGCTTTAGATTTATCCGCCTGCTGTTCTAGCATAGTAGATAAAGTTTCAAGATGCTCCATCATCATTTAAAAATAAAAAATGGCAAATCGTAAGCCGGGTCCTGTTCACCTCAGCTAAAAAAGCCTTGGCTGTCTATCATTTATCTAGCCCCATCTTCACAAATGGGGTCCATCAACCTACCCTCCGAGATTGGGCGAGCAACCCTCAAGCCTCGGTATACATGGTCTTTCAGTTCGTAAGGTTTACCTTGCCATCCTTGTCACCAAGAACGCGGTGAGCTCTTACCTCACCTTTTCATCTTTTCCTTCCTAAGAAGGTAGTTTTCCTTTCTGTGGCACTTTCTGTACTATTAAAAATAGCCCTTCCCGTTAGGAAGTACGATGCTCTATACTGCCCGGACTTTCCTCTCTCTCACCGAGGTGAAACAGCGATAAACCGATTTGCCGCTATAAAGTTAATGAATTTAGTCCTTGATTAGCTGAACTATTTTTGAAGACTGCTTAGAATTCAATTGAACAAGATAATAACCGCTTGTAAAAGTGCGCATATCAATCTGTCCTTGCTGTAATTCTAATGATGCATATTGAGCGATTACTTTACCTTTCAAATCAAAGACAACAACGCTTTCTAGATCCGTGGTGTTTTCGATAGTAAGAAAATCAAGAACTGGATTAGGGTAAATCATATTATTTAAGTCCATTTCTTCAACTCCCGCATCTAAACCTAAATAATCTTCTTGATATTCAACAGAGGTAACATTTCCATTGGTCGTAATAACCTTTAACAACCATTCCTTTTTATTAAGTCCAAACCATTCATATTCCGTTCGTGCTATGGGAGGAGTACCGAACCAAGTTCCAGCGCCAAAAAAAGTTTGGTAAACAGAATCAATTTCATCGATTTCATGTTTGATACGAAGTACAGGAAAAGTACCTTTTGGAGTCGTAAGCGAACCCCAACCATCAACAGTTGTGTGTCTTTGTCTGTATTGTTTGAATTTAACATCGATGATTGGATTTAAATCAATAAAAGAATAACCTCTTGAAAAATGTTGATCGTTATAATTCAAGGGTAGTTTATACCTAGTTTCAATGGTATCCGATTTAAACGGCACTCCTTGTCCATTTACAGAGATCGAGTAGCCAATTGAGGTGATGGAATCATTATTTGATTTGGTATACTGATTCAAATCGCTCAGCGTAACAGGTAAAAATTGTGATAATTGATCTAATGGTAAATCTTGGGTGGTATTAAAATAGGAAGCGCGGTAAGGACTTGAAGCTAAAGGACCGTAGGTTGTGAAGATAAGTATCGAAGCAAATCCAATAGGATTATACTTACGCACATATTGACTCGTTGCAAGTAAAGAACTATAATCCCAATTGAAATTGGCTCCCGTAGAAACATAATCTAAATTAAAATCATTGGATTGACTCATACGAACCGTATCATTTGCTGCAGGAAAACTACTTGCCGTTAAAGTGACTTGAGCAACTACAAATTGAGTTGATAACAGAATGCTGAATCCAAACAAATACTTGATCATAAGATAAAATTTAGTCTAGTAAAATTAGTTTATTTTATGAATAATTGAAAAAAAAGGAATACGCATTATCTTTACAGTGTGAAACCAAATGTCATAAGTTCAGAAATTCAAGAATTAATAGCTGAATTATCCTATTTTAGATCGGATGATATCTTGGTAAATATTAACCCAAAAAATGCACTTCTAATAGATTCTGACGCATTAATTAGTACTCCATTATTGGAAAAAGTCCTGATTGAAACACGGAAAATAGAAAAAGAATTTGGAATTAATCCCTTATGTAAAAGTAGAGGCACACTACAATTATCCTTAAATGGAAAAGAAGTTACTGCGCCCTTATTTTTAATTCCTGTAAAAGCCATCAGTAATAAAATAGAAGGTTTAGTTCGTTTGCAGGAAATTGAAGAATCGATGATTGTCAACCCATTTATTATTCAACATTTAGCCCAAAATATTTCAAATTTTGACGCTTCAAAAATGGATAGTGAAACGGCAAGCTTAAAATATTTAAAAGAAATAAAAATAGAAACGATTGATGTCGATTCCACCTTTATTGGAAATTTTCATCATCATCGCTATGCGCTTTTAGCAGAAATAGAAGGCGTACTAAAGAATGGGGATTATTCAAACCTATTACAACGCTTATTCTTTGATATTGGTAAGGAAGAAAAAACAGAATTAAACTTTTCGGATGCTTTATTATTTCCATCTGATGCATCACAAGAAAAGGTATTTGATCAACTAAATAAAGAAGATCTTGTATTACAAGGACCTCCTGGAACAGGAAAATCTCAAGTCATTGCAAATCTTATTGGTAAATGCTTACCACAAAATATGCGTTTATTACTCGTTTCTGAGAAAAGAGCGGCATTATTAGTCATTCAACAAAAATTAGAACAAGTTGGATTGGGGGACTTAGTTACGATAAGCACATCAAATTTCACCTCAAAAGAATTAATCCAAGGATTAAAAAATAGCTGGCAAAGAATTGAAAATGAAACATATTCTTTAAATAATATTGGAGAAAATTTTAAAGATAGAATTAACTTAATTCAGCTAGAACTAGACCTGCTCAACAAAAAGGATGTCATTGACGGATTGTCTATTAAAGAGTTTTTAATCCTAAATAAAGGATTAGATTTAGAGAAGATGCCTTATGAAAGCGATTTGCCTTCTCTGAGTTCATGGATGCAACATAAAAAAACAATTCAAGAAATTCCGTCTAAAATATTGGAGTGTATTGCGCCCTTAAAATCTAATTTTGATTACAAAGGTCAGATACAAAATTTTGACAAAACACTACAGCAACTCATTTCTGATTTAGATCAAATCAAGGCCGATTTTAAATGTTCAACCCTTGAAGACCTATTAAGCTTGCAAGAAAAATCAACGATTAATCATCGTTTTTCAAGTGCCTTATATCAAAAATACCAGCCATTAATAACAAAGAATAAGGATAAGTTTTTGAAATTAAAGGTCAAGTATCTGAGCAAAGAGAAAGCACTTTTGAGAAAAGAGAGTCAATTGACCCATTGGTTAATCTTGCCTAGCCCACTAGAAGTTGAGGTATTAATTGAGAAGCATAGCAAAAAAGGATTTTTAGCTGGGTTAGCCTGGAAAAAAGAAAAGAAAAAGTGGTTCAGAACTCCTCAAATTGACTTTAATTCGGCATTGAAATCAATTTTAGAGTATGCCAAAGAAAAAGAAAGTTTTGAAAATATTTGTGAGGCATTAATCAGTATTGGAGTTGAAAATCCGGACAAGGATATTGAGATTATCTCTGGGCTATTACACGGTGGAAGTTCCGATAATTGGGAGCAATATGATCAATGGGATGAAACTGAAAAGACATCGTTGAGCAGTAATTTTCAATTAATAAATAGAGCATTGCAAATATTGCAAAGCAACTTCAATTTTAAAAAAGAGCAGGAATTACTTCCCTATCTGAGAGACTTTCTAGATGCCATTCCACTCATTATTTCTCATTCCAATCAACTTACTGAATTACCTCAAGAAATCTTGACGAGCATCAAAAAGGAAGTTAATGTATTAAGGACTGAGCAAGGCATCATTAAAAAAGCTTGGGTAAATTTTATGGGTGATTACCCGAAATTTAGCGCTCACAATGCAGGTGAATTTCTATCAAACTGTATTAGTTTAACAAGTGTCTTACAAGCTGAATCAAGTGCATTGGTTGCGCGTATCTTACAGGAGCAACAAGTTAAATTTAAATATTATCAGCACTTAATTGAAACGCCTAATACAAAATTAAAAGAAGACGAAATATCACTTAAAAAAATCTTAAAAAAAGGCAAGGCAATTTTAGTAAAAGAATTTGGAAAGCAACGAAATCATCAATCCATAAGATTATTGTGTGCTGGAGAAGCAGCGCCATGGATTCAATTATTAAAACCATTATGGTTAACAAATCCTACTCAATTAGCAAGTAATCTACCCTTAATACCAGAGCAATTTGATTTGGCAATTGTAGATGAAGCGAGTCAAATAAATTTAAGTCATGCCATTGGAACTTTGTACAGATCCAAAAGAATATTAATTGCTGGAGACAGTCAACAAATGGCACCGAGTCAGTTTTTTAAGCAACGAAATGATGACGCTCAAAGCTTGCTTCACAAAGGAAGTTATTACTTTAAGAACATTGTGTTGAAGAATCACTATCGCAGTGAGCATCCTGCCTTAATCTCCTTCTCTAACAAACACTTTTATAACAATGAGTTGGTTGCCTTTCCATCCATTAGACAAGAAAAACAACCCCTTGTTTTACATTATATTGAGAATGGAACCTATACCGAAAGACAAAATCAAACTGAAGCAAAAGATCTTGTACGCTTTATTCAACCGCTTTTAAAAAACGAAAAAGAAAAACTAGGCATTGTTGCTTTTTCCCTTTCGCAATTGTCTTGTATTTTGAATCAATTTAGTGCTCGAGAACAACTACTTATCCAAGATAGAATAGACAACGATACTTTATTTTTTAAATCATTGGAGAATGTTCAGGGAGATGAATGTGATCAATTGATAATTAGCTTTGGGTACGGTAAGAATATAGAAGGTCAGTTTGACATGAGATTTGGACCAATAAATGAAAAAAATGGAGACAAGCGTTTAAATGTCTTATTCTCAAGAGCAAGAAAAAAGATTGATTTTTTCACTTCTGTAAAAAGCGAAGACTTTAACATGCCGACGAATAGTGCTGTGATTTTATTAAAAAAATGGCATTTCATGTTGGAGCAAGCCTTAGAGGACCTTCCTGCTGATCAAAATTCCTTTAAGATCAACAACAACAAGATTTCAATGGTAAATTGGGCGCATTGTTCGACTGAAGCTATGGATGTTTTTGCCATTACCAATACCCTAAAAAACAGAGAATGGCTTGTGGAGGTAAGTGAGTAAATACTTATTTTTCAGGTACAGGATCATGCCCGTGTCCACCTCTTGGATGACATTTTGAGATTCGTTTAATTCCCAACCAGCTGCCTTTTAAAGGTCCCCAAATTTTGATTGCTTCTAACATATAACTTGAGCATGTAGGAGTAAAGCGGCAAGATGGCGGAAATAATGGGGAAATAATCAATTGATAAAATCTAATTAAAAACACTAGAGGCCAACTCATTATCTTTAAAATCGATTTTTTCATGAAGCAAAGATAACAGATTCAACATTTTGTTGTGTTTAAAAATGATGTACCCTAAAAATAGAACTGCAGTTAAATAATTAATTTTAGTTTTTATTTTAAAAATGACACTACAAAAAACAATTTTATTTTTTTCAGTTTTATATTCGATCACATGCCAAGCGCAAAATTGGGATCAAGAAAAAATTACGGTAACCAAGGCAAATGTTTCCAGCAAAATAATGACAGCTGAAACTATCTTTGAGGAGCGATGGGATGGCTTAGCACAAGCGCAATTTTGGAAAGAAATAATGCTTTTATCTCCAGACTCATGTATCATCAATGTAGCGAGTTCAAGGAAGATTCTTAAAAAAATGTCTAATCGTGATTGGGAAAGACAAAGTGAGCTCGAAAAAAATAATTTAAAAATTCAATTAAAAACATCCCAGAACATTGCTTTAGAAGAACGCGTTTATATCACGATTGGGAAAAGTGATTTTTACAAATTCCACGAGGTGTATCCATCCTTAGCAAAAGGAGTTACGGCTTTTGAAAATGCAGGTGTAGATCCTTGGTACGCGCAATCTATTCTATTAATTGAAAGTCCTGGGCAGCTTCAAAAGTCAGTTGCTGGGGCCTACGGAGCTTTTCAATTAATGCCAGGTGTGGCAAGAACTTATGGTTTAGTCGTCAACTCGACTCAGGATGAGAGAAAGGATTTTAATAGAAGTGCCTATGCTGCAGCTCAATTAATTTCTAGAGTTTGTATTCCTGAAGCAAAGCGTATTTTAGATCGGCATCAGTTATCCTATGATGAATCAGATTTATGGTTTCGATTATTTGTTTTACATGTATATCATGCAGGAGCGCAAAATGTTGCTGCCGTAGTATCTAAAATTAACCCAACAGAAGGTTCAAAAGCATTAATTCAATCGATGTGGTGCACGACAGCGGCAAGCTTTGGAAACAATTCTCAAAATTATAGCCAATTAGCTCTTGCAGCACAATTGATCTTAAATGATTTGATCTATCATGATTGCGATGATATCATTCATTGCTCGTCTAAATGATCTGGACTAAAATTAAGCGAAAGTGAATTGACACAATGTCTAGTGTTTTTATCGGTAAATCCTTCACCAAAAAACACATGACCAAGATGACCTTTACAATTGGAACAAACAATTTCTGTTCGTTTACCATCTTTATCTAGAACATGTTCTACATTTTGTGCGAGTTGAGCATCAAAACTTGGCCAGCCACATTCGGAATTAAATTTTGATTTACTCTCATAAAGTTTCAAATCGCAACGCTTACAAGCATATACGCCTTCCTTATAAAAAACATTATAAGCTCCGGTAAAAGGGCGCTCTGTTCCTTTATTCTCGATGATATACGCTTCATCTGAGCTCAATTTATTCCAATTATTTTTATCTTTCATAAGACTTGTTTAACATATCCATTTTTTAAAACAAGCAAAGAAGGAAAATTGTTTGAATACAAACTACCGGTTCCCAAACCTTGGGGCAATTTCAAATCATATTCAGCAGCTAATTGTGCGATGGCCAATAAGCCTATGTTTCCTTCTAAAGCAGAGGTTAACCACCAATCAATATTTAAATCTTCAGCAAGTTGAATCCATTCTTGAGTTCCTACAATACCTCCATGCAAAGAAGGTTTAAGTACAATAAATTGAGGTTTAACCGTCTGAAGCAGCGTTTGCTTTTCGGCATAAGAATAACAAGAAATAAGTTCCTCATCTAGGGCAATTGGCAATATGTTTTCATAGCAAAGGTCACGCAATAAGTCTGTTTGTCCGACCGCAATGGGTTGTTCAATGGAATGCACTTCCAACTGCGCTAATTCATACAGTGATGTTCTTACTTTTTCTCGTGAGAACGCACCATTTGCATCAACACGAATGGCAAGTTTTTCTGATGAAAGTTGTTTGCGCAAACCTTCGATTATTTTCAATTCAGAACTAAAATCAATGGCTCCAACTTTTAATTTTATGGTAGAATATCCTTGCGCTAATTGCTCCTCTATTTGCTTTTGCATAAAAGAAACATTTCCCATCCAAACGAGTCCATTCACTAGTATTGTTGATTTTCCTTGAGAAAATTCATTATCAAAAATCAGCGCATTACTTTTATGAAACATAGAAAGCAAAGCACATTCTAATCCAAATTTAATGGAAGGAAATCTCACCCATTCTAGAAGAAATTCTAATCCATTCTTCGAAAACTGAGGGCCTAAAGAATTTTTTTCAAAGAAAAATGAGAAAGATGTATCTTTCAATTGATTAAGCAGTTTATCTAATTCCTGAACATATTTATCCTCTTCTGTAAATTCTGGCGAAAGGCCTTCAATAATACTACATTCTGCTATTGCAATAAAGTCGGAGTCATCATCTTTCAAAGATAAAATCCAAGAGTTTTTTGTGTGGAGCATTCCACGACTCGTTCCTCCCGGTATATTAAAATTAAAAGTGTGTTTTCTATGCGTCAGTTTCATTCCATCCAGCGTTCGTGCCACATTTGAAACATCAATAAGTACCATATTTTAACTGTGTTTTCTTTTCTTCCCGCGCGGAAAGAACTTACTAAATTTTGCACAGCAACAGGGTTAAATATTTGTTGTTTCGTTATTCTTTCATGCTCTAGATATTGGTGCATCAAATGAGCTAATTCATCATTCAGCCAATTACCAATTGGAATTGCAAATCCTTTTTTAGGACGATCCATTAGTTCCTTTGGGACATAGTCATGCACTATATCCTTTAAAATCAACTTTTTTATTCCGTTTTTATATTTAAACGCATCGGGAAGTTGCGCTGCAAATTCAATCAGGTGATGATCTAGTAAGGGTTCGCGACCTTCAAGACTAGCTGACATGGTAGCGCGATCAACTTTTTGAAGAATATCATCAGGTAGATAAGTTTGATAATCAATCGCCATCATAAAACTTAAAGGATTTGATGTTGCATTTAATAATTCAGTTGAATCATAAGCAGTCAAACGCTCATCGAATTGCCTCAAAAGAAGATCATTCATGGCATCCTCTGTAAATTGTTTACTTAATGATTGCATGAAATTTCCACCACTTGGATCTTTAATCAACAACTTTAATTTATCATAGCGTTGGTGAAAATTATACTTATTTCTAAAATAAGGAAGCTGTTCCGCATTAATTTGATCCATTGCAAAAGCAATACTATTGCGCAAAAACTGAGGGGTATTTGTTATCAATTTCTGATATTTCATCAAATAATCATAGCGATTATACCCTGCAAAGATCTCATCGCCACCATCAGCACTAAGCGCTACCGTCACCTCTTTTTTTGCAGCTTCACTCACCAGCATGGTTGGAATTGCACTACTGTCTGCGAAAGGCTCATCAAAAAAATATGGTAGCGTTTCAACTTTTTTCACTGCTTCTTTTACATCGCAAATGATTTCAGTATGATCTGTCCCTAAAAACTCCGCTATTTTTCTTGCATCATCTGCTTCATTTAATCCAATATCGGGCACAGCAATAGTAAATGTTTTGATCTTGGCTGTGCTGTTTTTTTGAATTGACGAAACAACTGCGGTACTATCATAACCCCCACTTAAGAAAACTCCAACAGGGACATCGGCCACCATTCGTAATGCACATGCTTCATCCAATAATGTATTTGTTTTTTGTTTTGCTTCCTGATAAGAAATCTTAGATTTAGGGAGATTATAAAAATCATAAACATTCCAATAGGACTCAGGTTTCATTTTTTCTAAACCTTGAAACCCTTCCTTTAAATCAAGTTTTAAAGAATGGCCAGGTTTTAATTTTTGCGTATGCTCAAAAATTGTATTAGGAGCAGGAATATTTCCATATTGCATAAACATGGCTATAGCATTATAATCTAAAGATTTGACAAATGCTGGGTGTTCATGCATCGCTTTTAATTCGGAAGCGAATAAAAACAATCCTTTGTGACAATAATAATAAAATGGTTTTACTCCTGCGCGATCACGGATACAGATTAGCTCTTGTTTAATTAGGTCGTAGATCACAAAAGCAAACATTCCTGTAAAACGATGAATGCATTCAATTCCCCATTGGCTAAAAGCATGAAGAATTACTTCCGTATCTGATGAACTTATAAAAACATGTCCTAAAGCTGCTAATTCTTGCTTTATAGCTTTAAAATTATAAATTTCACCATTATAACAAATCCATAAATTATCAAATTTCATAGGTTGTTCACCACCTGAACTGACATCAATAATAGAAAGACGCTGATGCGCTAAGCCGAGCTGATAAGAATCCTCTTGGAACAATTTAATTCCTTTTCCATCTGGCCCACGATGTCGCATAGCGTAGCCCATTGAAGCTAATATTTCTTCATTGGAAAGTTTATTAAAATCTATAAATCCAGCAATTCCGCACATACTATTCTAGTTCCTTAGTTTCTGTTATATTGTCTTTATCGCTTAACTTAATGGTTAAAATTAATACTAAAAAAGGTAATAGAATGGAGCGAATTCTAACAAGCACTCCAAAGATAACAGAAGTGAATGCCGCTATAAAACTCAAGATTACAGCAAACAAAATCGCAAATAGTAGCAACTCATTTTTTGAAATCATACTTAATTTCTTGATAATATTTTTAGACAGAAAAAACTTAAGCGTTAAAAACATAAAGATTAAACTTTCAATACCATTTAGAAATAAAGTCGGCGTTAAACTTTCGGTGATGAAGGGGCGATAAAAACCATAAAACACAACAATAGGTAAAGACTTAATTAAACCAAGTAAGGAAAAGTCAACTATACCAATATCATATTTTTTTCCTGTATAAATATCGTTGGTAGCAAAATCATCTTTAATTATTGTTGCTTCATTAATTAAGGTTAGAATATAAGGAGAAGTCATAAAAAAGTAAATGGAAGCAAGACCAATGACGACATAGACTGAACGCAAAAGCGTTTTAAATGTCCAATTGGATTCGAATCTTCTCGTTAATCTTGTACCAAATGATAGGAGAAATGGCACAGAAATGGCCATCAACATAAAGGGTCGTATGCTATAAATTACATAAACACAGAGTAAAATCAGGAGTATATTTTTAAATTTTAAGGGATTCAAATTAATTAAGACCTCAAAAACAGCCCATAATAAATACATAGTTGCAATAAGAATGATGGAATCTTTGGATAAACCAGAGCACCAAAATCCAACCGATGGAATTAATAAAAATGCGAAAACCAAATTTCTGGTTGAATGCAATTTGAGTTTTTCAATTAAGGTAAGCAAACGAAATGAAGAGGAAAAGGAAAAATAAGCAATAATAAGGGTCATTGCGAAATAACTTTTGAAAGTAATAAGAGATAAAACAGAGGCGATTTTACATACAAACCACCCTTCTTTTTCTTTATAAATCCAAGAAGGTGGATAACCCGTCATAGAATCAAAATGTTTACTGAGCAGCAGACTACTTGGATCAGACCACATGGATTCTAGATAAAGTATGGGTGACTTAACAAATAGATTATTTAAAGTATTTGCACCTTGAAAATAGGCCTTTGTATCTCCTCCTCCCAAAATAAAAATATAGGCCAAGGCAAACAAAATTCCAAAAAAGGAACGAAAAAAATAAGAGGGAATAAAATATGGCTTTAGAGAAACAGGAACATTATTTGATTTTTTATACCCAACTATTATCAATAGCAAGACAGACCAAATAAGCCCACTAATTATATCAAAAACGGTTATAAATTCTGTATTCAAATCACATGATTATTTTCAAAGATAAACAGAATAGTTACTACTATGCATGATGGTATTTTTCACCTTTAATAATTGTAAAAGCTCGATAGATTTGTTCTAGAAAAATTAAGCGGATAATTTGATGAGAAAAGGTCATTTCTGAAAGCGAAATTTGTTCGTCTGCTTTTGCATATACCGCTTGGGAAAAGCCATAGGCGCCACCGATAACAAAAGTAATAGCGCTGCTGCCATGGAGTGCTTTTTTTTCTAGATGATCTGCAAAAGCAATAGAATTGAAACTTTTACCTTTATCATCTAGAAGAATAACATATTCACCACTTTGAATTTTACTTAAAATTAATTCCCCTTCACGCAGTTTTATTTCTTCTTGAGAAAAAGATTTTACTTGTTTAAGTTCAGGAATATCAATACGAGCATACGAACAATAGTGCGCTAATCTTTTGGAATACTCCTCTTCTCCCGTTTTGAGAAAATTAAAATTGGTCTTACCGACACAAATTAGTTTTATCTTCATCATCAAAATTAGCGAATAATTATAATAAATTAATTTAAGGCATTATTTTTGAAGCGTAAAAAATAATATGAAAACTATCCTAACCTTACTAAGCACTTTATTAATTTTTGTTGCTGATCCACTTATTGATGTGCCATTTGCAGCAATTGAAAAAGCTTTTAACGCCCAAGATGCTAAGACTATAATTATTCATGGGAAAGAAAAATTGATGTTAAATGTTCTTGATAAAGAAGGAATATACAATCCTGCACAAGCCAGTTTGGTTCTGTCTGATTTCTTTAACAAAAACCCAAAAGGAAATTTTTCATTTGTATTTAAAGGTAAAGAAACCGAAGACGGAGTTTATTCTTTTGGATATTACCAAACAAATTCAGAAAAATTCAAAGTGAGTCTCCATTTTCACAAAGTGAAAAACGAAATGAAATTTGAAACCCTTACGATAAGTAAAGAAAAGAAATAATTAATGTCCTTTGCGAATCTCTTTTAAGGTGGAGAAGAAAACTACTCCATAACCAATTGTGAGCATCAAATGAAAAGGCACCATTCCTAAGTCTCCATAGAGGGTACGGTTAATTGCAGTAAATCCAAATACGAGCATTAAGATTCCTTCAGCAATGTTAATTATAGACAAACTTTTCTTGTCATATTTATTTCCTTGAAATTCATTTTTAATAGCCACATTGAATTTAGGAGTTCTCACAAATGAACTTTTTATTCCTAAATAGCCTTCAATTACAGCAACAGCATTACTTAATGAAAGCGCCATTGAAACCGTTAAAAATTGTACGAATCTTCCAATAAAACGAAATAAATCATTGAACGCTTTTCCTTTTTTATCTTTATAAGAATGCCAATAATAGAAGGCCAAGAAGATGGTACTTGAAATGAAGAAAGATCCAAATTGAATAACAAAATTTAAATCTGAAAAACTATCTTTTATTTGAAGTACAAACAAACTTAAGATCGATAAAGCAAATATAAATACAAAAACAGAGGAGTTAAATAGATGCGCTAAGCCGTGTAATCTATCCGTAAATCGTAATCCTGGATAAGTAGCTAATCGTTTACCCATTTTAATGAAACACTCTGCACCACCTTTCATCCATCTATGCTGTTGACTTTTCAATGCAGACATGGTAATCGGTAATTCTGCTGGAGAGACAACATCCTCCAAGTATTTAAATCTCCATCCTCGCATTTGAGCACGGTAACTCAAATCTAGGTCTTCTGTAATGGTATCATGCTCCCAACCACCTGCATCTGCGATACAAGCTTTGCGCCAGATCCCTGCGGTTCCATTAAAATTAATAAAATGACCTGTAGCATTTCTTCCACCTTGCTCTATAGCAAAGTGACCATTCAAACCGAAAGCTTGTAACTCTGTTAAGACAGAATAATTTTTATTCAAATGTCCCCAACGCGTTTGAACCACACCGATATTTTCATTTTCAAAATAGGGAACAGTTTTCTTTAAGAAATCTTTTTCTGGCGTAAAATCCGCATCAAAGATGGCGATAAAATCCCCTTCTACTTGATCCATTGCCGCATCTAATGCTCCAGCTTTATAACCTGTTCTGTCTGTTCTGTGAACATGTTGAATATTGATTCCTTTAGCTGCAATTTCAGCTACTTTCTTAGCAATAATGTCTTTTGTTTCATCTGTAGAATCATCTAAAACTTGGATTTGAAATTTATCTCTAGGATAATCAATTTCAGCTGTATAATCAATGATGCGTTCTGCCACATACATTTCATTGTACATAGGCAATTGGATGGTAACTTTTGGAGCAGTAGCTGGGTTAAAGGTAATTACCTCGAGCAACAAGCGCTTCTTTCTATTTCTAACATAAGCAATAGCCAAAGAAATTTGAACTACTGAATAATAGAATATTAATAAGAGACAAAAACCATACAGACCTAAGATTACTTTCGCAGTAATGTGCGACCAATAATGCTCTTTAATGAGCTTTTTTCCGTTTACATATACTGTTTTGTCTCCCCAATTAAACAACCAGGTAACCTTAAGATTTACATAAAAAGGAGTTGAAAAATGAAATTTTTCTAAGTGATTACTATCAGTAACAAATTGAAATTTTTCTGGTCGATAACTTTTATCGATAATACTAATTTCACAAGCTCCTAAAGGAATATTATTAAATATGAAATATCCATCAGCATCCGTTTTAACAATCCATGTTTTATTAGATTTTTTGGATCGTAAACTGATTTCAACCTCATCTGCATCTCCTCTTGTTTTATAGTCAACTAGTTGACCTTTAATTTCTTTTGAGACTGCATTTGTTTTTGTACTTGCAGCAAATAATTGATTAAGTCCAAAGAAAAGAAAATAAATTAAAATGAATTTTTTCATAAAATATTACGGTTGAAACACAATTAAAGCCTAAAAAAACGAACAAATATACAGCATTTAAATCTAACATTCATGGGTCAACTAATTATCGCACAATTGACATCTCATCAACTAAATGTTTAGCGCCTGAATAAATATCCATAACCCACATAACATATCGAATATCTACCACAATATTTCTGCAGCGCGCCGGGTCAAACATATAATCACTCATAGTGCTTTCCCACGATCGATCAAAATTTAATCCCATCAAATTTCCATTAGCATCTATCACTGGTGAACCTGAATTACCTCCAGTGGTATGATTAGAGCCTGTGAAGCAAACCCAAAGTTCACCCTCTTGGGCATAGGGACCATAATTTTTTTGTGCCTGTAAATCTATCATTCTCGGCAACAATTCAAAATCAGGATTTCCAGTATTATACTTAGCGATAATGCCATCCAAAGTAGTATGCTCCGTATACATCATTCCATCTGTAGGGGCAGAACCTTCGAGCTTTCCATAACTAATTCTTAAGGTACTATTAGCATCTGGCCAACTTTTTAACTCAGGGAACATTAATTTATTCCCTTCAACATAAACCTGTAACAAGGAAGTCATTTTAGAACTAAAAGAAGTATAACCCGGCACAACCTCATTTCTAAAACTATTTAAATATTTTGAATAATGTGAAAATCCAGGATCTTGATTGAGTTTTTTGATGCTTTTAGCATTAAAATTATTTAGAAATTCTAAAAATCTCTTTTCATTGGTGAAAACTGAATGATCATAAATCGAGCAGCTTAGTTTATCGACGATTGGACTTGTAATTGATAGTTCCTTTTCTTCCAGTTTTAAGAAATACTCTAATGTCAAAAGACTAAAAATTTCCCTGTCTATTTCAGCATTATAATTCTTAAAAAACCCTTGACCACTCGCTTTTACTTTTTCAATAACACTTGAAAGTGATCCATCGGCAAGGTATTTATTATAATTGGTGAGTAAATCATTCATGGATCTAGCAAGCTTAAAATACTCTGGTCCGACAGAGAGGTATTCCACTCCCATAGCATACTTGAATTCGAAGGGACTTTCATTTTTTACGAGCGTATTCATTTGTTGCACTACACTACCATATTTCAAAAGCCACTCTGGATTTGATTGAGCACGCTTTATATATTCAGTTTCATGTTGGATTTTAACCTCCACTCCATCAAGATTTTTCAAACCCTCAATCTGTCCAATCCATTTTTTCCAAGCATTGGCAATACTTGCTTGCTTTGCAGCATATTGAATTCGAATTAAATCTGACCCTCGCATTCCTTTATCAATAACCCCTAAAGACAAATCTCTCATGTGGATGCGTGCAGGTCTTTCTTTTTCTATAATAAATTTTAAATAAGACGATACCACATGTTGTTCGGTAGTACCCGGAAATCCATACACCATAGTAAAATCACCTACATGTCTATCCTTCATAGAAATCGGTAAAAAATGTAAAGGGGAATACGGAACATTATTAGCGCTATAAGGCGCAGGTTTATTATCTGAACCTACATAAATTCGGAATACTGAGAAATCCCCTGTATGTCTAGGCCACACCCAATTATCTGTATCACCTCCAAATTTTCCAATAGAATTGGGTGGAGTCCCAACAAATCTAACATCTAAAAAATCTTCTTTAACCATTAAATAATATGCATTCCCATAATCAAAGGCCTTAACCTCTGCTAAATAATGTGTTCCTGCAACTGCTGTCGCTATCATTTTTTTAATATTCGCCTCAATAGTAGCTTTATCACCTTTAGAGCTGGCTCCATTTAGAATAACCGCTGTTACATCTTCAATTCTAACAATCCTTGAGGCCGTCAATCCAGGATTTATTAATTCCTCTTGTGGTGTTTTGGCCCAATATCCATTTTTTAAATAATCATGTTCGAGGGATGAATGAGATTGAATTTGAGAATAACCACAGTGATGATTGGTCAGTAACAAACCTTTACTAGACACCAACTCTGCCGTACATCCTCCTCCAAATTGAAGAATAGCATCTTTTAAACTTGAATGGTTGACGCTATAAATCTCATCCGCTGATAATTTCATGCCTTTTGCTTTCATGTCAGATTCAAAGGCTGCGATTAGAGACGGAATAAGCATTCCTTCATCTGCAAGGCAGGTAGAAAGAAAACCTTGAATTAAAAATATGTAGAGTAAAAATTGCTGCTTCATTCGAATATTCTATTAAGTTGTTTAGCGAAGATAAAAGTATCTTTCAAATACGCTACTATCAAACAATAAGTATCTCAATCAAATGTTTAATTTTGCACCTAACTAAATCGAAGAAGTGAAAATTTATAAGGGTCTTGAAACGGAATTTAATTGCAAAAACCCTGTTGTAACGATTGGAACCTTCGATGGTTTGCATATTGGACATCAAAAAATTATTGAGAAATTAACAGAAGAAGCTCAAAAAATAAATGGGGAAAGCGTCCTGTTAACTTTTTACCCACATCCGAGAAGTGTTATTGATTCAGACAACCCTATTTCTTTATTGCAAGCGCATGAGGATAAATTGGTGGAATTAGAAGCATTAGGCTTACAGCATTTAATTGTACTACCCTTTACTAGTGAATTGTCTACCATGACTGCCTATGAATTTATAAAAGACATTCTTGTAGCTCATATTAAATTGAAAAAAATAGTAATCGGATATGATCATCACTTTGGCAATAATCGAGAGGGGAACCTAGATTTTTTGAATCAACATGCACAAAGTATGGATTTTGAGGTTATCGAAATCCCGGCCAAAGAAATTGATGAAATAAAAATAAGTTCTACGAAAATACGAGAAGCGATTCGAAACGGTGAAATAGAAAAAGCAACTAAATTTCTTGGAAAACCATATGAAATAACTGGCATTGTGATACAAGGGAAGCAATTAGGAAGAACAATTGACTATCCAACCGCGAATATTATTCCTATTGAAGCGCTACAACTACTCCCTAAAATTGGAGTTTATGCAGTGAAAATTAAAGCACTTCACCTGAGCTATAATGGATTGCTTAACATTGGATTGCGACCAACGGTCGAAGAAAATGGGCAAATGAAATTAGAAGTTCATATATTTGATTTTTCGGAGGATTTATATGGAGAAAAAATTCAAGTTCATTTATATGAAAGAATTCGAAATGAACAAAAATTTGCTTCCATCGAGGCACTTAAAGCACAAATAGAGGAAGATGAAATTATTGCTCGTAGTTATTTTATGCATTTGGACTAATTTATCTTTTGGACAGGCCGACAAAACCTTTCCAATTTATTCCTTGGAAGAAGCATTAAAAATCAGAAAAGACAGTGTCTTTGGTCTTGACTTAAGTAGGCAAAGACTTTCTTCCCTTCCGCCTCAACTATACGAGTTCAAGGAATTGCGTTATTTAAATCTTTCAAAAAATAAATTCAATCGCTTAAATGATTCTTTATCAATGCTTTCTCATCTAGAAATTATTGATTTTTCAGTAAATAAATTTGAAGCGTTTCCGGCGGTTATTTTTCAACTAATTCATTTGAAAGAAATATTAATCTCTAGAAATCAAATTGAAAAAATTCCAGAAGAAATTAAATATTGCGAAGCATTGAAGATTTTAGATCTTAATGACAATCCTGTTGGTGATATTGGCGCTGGACTTTTAACTTTAAAAAATCTAAAATTATTAGATCTTCAAGGAGTTATGTACGGTCCCACCTTACACAAGCAAATTATGGAAAGTCTTCCCAATACAAAAGTAAGGCTGGATCCACCTTGTACCTGTATGGAATAGTTTTCAACATTTAAAGGCTGAAACATCCTGTTTAAAGCAAAGGAAAGAGACACAGCTTTTGTTACTTTTGATTTGTGTTAAAGTCAATTTACTTCCTTTTGTTTTCTGTGGCAGTCTTAACTGTTTCTGAAAGTGTCCATGGACAAAACCTACTCAATAATGGTAGTTTTGAATTTGGTGGACCAGGAAATGGATTTATCGTCGATGGTCAAGGATATCAGGAACTTAACCAACCTTATAGTGGGACTACTAATCCGGGAGATTATGCAATTCACAATAATGCATTTGATTTAAATACAAGTTTTTTTTATTCTATACATGATCACACCAGTGGCAACGGAAATATGTTGCTAGTCGACGCTACGAATATAGGTGGAAATCAAGCGTTTTGGAAAGCAGGAAACAATGGTGGCGGAGTGTGTAACCTCGTAATTGGTCAAACCTACCAGCTGCGATATTGGCTCCATTCCATTTCTTCAACCTCAACAAACGCAGCAACTTGTGCCAATATTCAAGCTATTTTTAATAATATTCAAAGTTCCAATCCAATTAGCGCAAGCTTTATTGCACCACTTCCAGCCTTAGGTTGGGGAGAATATATACTTGAATTTATTCCCTCGAATAGCTGCGTAAACATCGCATTATATGATTCTAATATTGGAATTACCGGCAATGATTTTGCAATAGATGACATTCAAATATTACCTCCGTCTTCACCTCTAGCGATTGATTATTCAATTGGAGATATGAATTGCAGCGATTCAAGCAGTGCCTTTATTGCATTGTATGCCGTTGGCGGTACAGCTCCTTTTAGTTTTCAAATAAGCAACGGAACATCAGTGTTCAATAATACAACAGGAAATTTCAACAGTTTGGCAGCGGGAAGCTACAATGCGCAAATCATTGATGATTTAGGTAATACCGTTGCAAGCAATGGAATCATATTACAACAAGGAACCTATTTAGAAATTACTCCTAAAGACACCTCTATTTGTCCCAATAGTAACATAACACTAAGCGCAAGTGGCAGTCCAAACAATTATAATTGGTCTGCAATTCCAGTTGACCCGACATTACAATTTGCAAACAATGATACCGTAAGCATGGCGCCGGGACAAACAACCACCTATACGGTTTCAACAAATGATTTGAATGTCAACCTCGTATACAACGGGACCTTTGAACTTGGAGATCAAGGATTTATGAGTAATTACACTTCGTTTTATCCAAACAATCCAAGTGGACAACAAGCGGCATATGGAATTACAAATAATGCTTCCTTTTGGTACAATGGATTTTCACCTTGTGTAGACCATACCTATGCCAATGGGATTGGAAAAATGATGGTAGTTGATGGAGCAACGAGTGGGACCAATCCATTTTGGGAACAAAACATTCAAGTAGAACCGAATAAAAATTACAACTTTCACTATTTCGCTCAATCCTTGACTACTTCAAATCCAGGACATGTTCATGTAGCATTTAATGGAATTACCCAAGGAATTGATACTTTGAGTAGTACAACATGCGATTGGATTTCTTACAACTATTCCTGGTTTTCAGGTACTGATTCCATTCTAAAAATTCAACTGACCGACCTTAATTTTTCAAGTATCGGAAATGATTTTGCAATAGATGATCTTCATTTGAGTACCTTATATTCATGCACCAACCAAACACAAGTCATCATTTCAACTGAAAATCTAGATTTAGGATTAAATTATCCTTTAAATATCTGTAAAAACAGTGCGGAAGTTGGTGTCCAATTAAATCCAATATATCCACTGAATGGAACTTTCAATGTTGTCCCAGCAGGATTAAATGTTAATCCAATAAACGGTACCATTAATCCAAATAATGCAGGAATAGGAACCTATACTATTGTATATACTACTCAAGTGTGCAATCAAATCCAATATGATAGCAGTACGGTTACCATTAGGCCCTTGCCTACGCTACTGCAAATGAGTGGAGGTGCTTATAACTGTAGCAATCAAAATTTTGAGCCTGTTTCTGTAAGTGCTAATGGAGGATTAAATTGGTCCGTATATTATACTTTAAATGGACAAAACCAATACTTGCTCAATCAAAATACCCTGCCTTTGAATCTTGGAAATACTCCAGGTAATTATATACTAGATTCGATTAGTGACGCTTATTGCACAGTAGCTGTTATTGGGACAATAAACTTAGACACCTTAGAAATACCCTTAATTCCACAATTTGCAGGAGACAGTATATTTTGTGAAGATGATCTTGTTGGATTAATAACGATTACAAATCCTAATGCAAACGGCACAATCACTTGGTATAATGACGCAAGTTTAAGTACTCCATTTGGAACAGGGATTGAATTTTATCCAGGAAATGAAGTCACAACTGTATATTATGCAACACAAACCGTCAATGGATGTGAAGGAAATGCGGCAAGTATTACCATTCAAATTTTACCTTGTGGCTTTGTTATTCCAAGTGCTTTTACTCCAGATAATGATGGTCAAAATGATGTTTGGGATATCATTGGAATAGATGCTAAATACCCTGAGAATGAAGTGCAAATTTTTAACCGATGGGGTGAGATGCTATATACTTCGACAAAGGGTGATTATAGTAATAGTAAATGGGATGGAACCTTTAACAATGTGTTACTTCCTGTAGGCTCTTATTATTATATCATTAATTTCTCAGATGATGGGAGTATTAAACCAATTAATGGAACTGTTTCCATAATAAAGAAAAAATGAAATTAGGACTTATCTTATCCTTCAGTATTACCCTTTTGCTTTCGAGCAATAGTTGGACGCAACAAATGCCCCAGTACACTCAATTTACACAGAATAAATCATTATTCAATCCTGCTGCAATGGCCTTGAACCAACATCAAGCGATTACCATGGCCAGTAGATGGCAGATGCTTGGATTTGGACTTGAACCAAAGACTGTTAGTCTTTATGGACAAATGAAATATCAAAAAAAGATAAAAGTCATTTTTAATCCAGCCAGTAGAATTGGTGAAGAGATCGTAGCGACAAGCAAAAAACAAAAAATAAAACTGAACCATTATTTTGGGGGACAAATAGTATCAGATAATTATGGGGCATTTAAAAGCACCAACTTTGATGGTAATTATGCTCTATCCATACCGATCAATGCCAAATGGAAAGCAAGTGTTGGCTTGAAAATAGGCATCGCTAATAATTCGTTTAATGCCAATCAGGCATCTGTATTAAACAGTGCAAATCCTTTACTGCCCTATAATGGAGGAGATATTACCTATGATGAATTTACCTCCGGAAAACTAAATAAATTAAATATTTCAAGCGGAGCAGGATTTACGATAAGCAATAAAGAATTCTATTTGTCAATTGCAGCATTGAATTTAAATAAAAACAAATTTAGTTTCGGAAATTCAAGTATTGATTTTGATCAACGCATTCATTTTAATTTAATGACCGGTTATAACTTCAAAATTACAAATGGATTTGATCTTCAAACCGCCATTCTTCTTAAAAAAATGTATCCTACAAACCTTTCCATTGAGGGAAGTGCTATCGCTACTATAAATTACATTTTTTGGGGAGGGATAAATTATAGACACGCTTCGTCTCTTGGATTTTGCGCAGGAATGGAAATAACAGATGCCTTAAAAATTGGATATTCCCTAGATTTTCCAACCACACGCATTAATAAATTCAGCAATGGCGGACACGAAATAATGATGAGTTATGCGTTCTAAAATAACACTCTTTTGTTTCATTTATTTACTTGGCCAAACACTCCAAGCGCAAATTTATGACTTTACGACACCTTTAAGAATATTGGGAGGTGTAAATAGTTCGGCAGAAGAAACCAATGCAGTATTGAGTAAAGATGGTCAAACTATTTATTTTGTAAGGACCTTGGAATCAAAAAACATCGGTGGAATTTACGATCAAGATATCTGGAGCAGTGAATGGATTAAAGAAGAATGGTCCACTCCTAAAAACCTAATTGCTTTAAATAATAAATTGAATAATGCTCTTGTTGCCGCTCACGAAGATAGCAGCGGTAAAAATTTATTCCTGCTCAGTAGTTATGAAATAGAGCGAGATAATACTAAGGGAATTGCACAAAGTAAAGTCAACAAAGAAGGAATCAGCGCACCGATTAAAATAAAAATGCCTGATTTAGATATTGATGGAAAATATGTTTCCTACTTTTTATCTGATGATGAAAAAATTCTAATCATTTCCTACGAAGGTTCTGATTCAGAGGGAGAGGAAGATTTATATGTTAGTATTTTAACCGATTCAGAATGGTCAAGTCCTGAACATATGGGAAGTGTAATCAATTCTGACGGCTTTGAAATCTCACCTTTTCTTTGTCCAAGCAACGATACTTTATTCTTTTCAAGTAATGGTTTTAAAGGAGAAGGAGATGCAGATATATTTTATAGCATTAGAAAAAACCGATGGAATAATTGGAGTAAACCTATCAATTTAGGCAAGAAAATAAACTCACCAAAATTTGATGCTTACTTCAGTAAACATGGCAGTAAGGTTTTATGGGCAAGCAACAGAGATGGTAAAGATTGTGATATCTATACTTCCTGGACTATTGCACCTCCAAAACTAGAAATAGAAACACAAATAGTTCATGTTAGTACATTTCAAGGCTATGATGGCAGCGCTGAAATAATAATTAAGAGTGGCGTTGCACCCTTCAAATACAATTGGTCTAATGGAGCGACTGTTAAAGATTTGACAAATTTGAGAAAGGGAAGTTATACATTTACTGTTGTGGATGCTGTTGGACAGAAAACAACTGCTCAAATTGATATTAAAGAGCCTGAATTGACAGCAACAAAAACCATACATTTTCCTGCTGTTCAATTTGAATTTAACAGATGGTCATTTATCAATGATTCTAATGTAAATTCATTTGATTCTTTGAAATTTGTCGCCAAGTTATTGCAAGATTATCCCAATATCCAAATTGAATTAATTTCACATACTGACTCCCGAGGGGATGCAGAAATGAATCAAGCATTATCAGAAAATAGAGCTCGAGCGTGTTATCGATATTTGATAGAAGAACTTGGGATTGACCCTCGAAGAATTATTCCAGTGGGGAAAGGAGAAACCGAACCTGCTGTATGGTGGGACAAATCTAAGCAAGCAAGGGTTACACTGAATGAAGACTTTATCAATCAGTATAAATCTGAAGAATTGATCTATGAACAATTAAATCAAATAAACAGAAGAACTGAAGGCAAAATATTACGCCTTGATTTTGATGCGAATTTATTTCCCGAAGCTCCGATAGAATATTTGCAATATATTACAATCCCAAAATAAGAATGAGTTTAATCGGTTTAATTTTTGAATTAGGAGTATTATTTGCCTGTTATGGATTTATTTGGTTTTTTATTAATCTAATCCTAAGATTGGCTTCCTTAGGAACCGATACGCCTACTTGGTTAAGTTATATTATTCAAACGCTGCGCTATTTATTCTTAGTGAATTTAGTGCTCTTATTCATTGTAGATCAGAAAGAAATTAATTTAGCAAAACTCATTCCTGCCTTGCTCATTTTGGTATTTTATTTCATTGGTAAGTTTCAGCAGAAATCAGAAAAATCAATGCGGATTAAAATATTTGGTCGGACGGATAATTTTCATCCAAAAACTGAAATTATAAGCATTTCAATAGCGCTTCTTGTTTTCGTTGGATTAATTTTCTATCCAGATTTTGCAAGAAATAACATTGCCATGTGGTTTCATGACACCATCGTCAATCTTAGGAAGATGACGCTTTTAGGATTCTTTTTTGATTTGTTCGGATTCTTCTTTCTGCTTCAAGTATTCTTTAAAATGATCAACAGCTTGAATGCTATTATTATGGGAAAGCCTTTGTTTAAAATTAAAAGTAAGGTCAAAGTAGAGAAAAATGACTTTGATGATTATGAAGAAATTGAATAAAAGTTTTAACCAAAAAAAAGGGCCGAAGCCCTTTAAAATCTATTTTTTTTATTATTTAATTGACTGATTGCTTCGTTAACACAACATCTTTTTGTCATGATTTTAACTAAAAATACATGCCAAAAAGAGAACTATTTTATGTTTTTTCGCTGGATCTAATCCAGCTATTGACATTCAACCCCTTTTAGGGTTGAAAAATTATTTTATTAAATGTTTAGTTTGACCATTAACAGTTAACAAATAAGATCCAAATCCAAGTTCAGGAGATTTCCAAATAGTCATTAACAATAATGAATTTTTGGGAGCCTCTATTTTGAAGGTGATGGATACAAAAGGTTCGGTTATTCACCAACGCACCATCGATGTAAAAGCAGGGCAAAACTTAATTAACATTCAACACCTAGATTTGTCGTCTGGCATCTACTATTTAAGTTTGTCGAATGGAGATAAATTAATTGAGGTAATAAAACTTAGTATCAGATAGGTAATTTATCAAATCATCGCACTCTTTCTCATTTTCACTCTGACACAAAAGCGCAAGTTCAATAGCGAGAAACAGATTGAAAATGAGGTGAGCAAGAAAGCCTGATTTGGAAAATTATTTTCTAATAAATATCGGTTTAATAGTGTTCCAAACTACGATGGGGAAGAAATGCATTGGTATGGCGAAACCATAAATCAAATAGTAAAAACTTTCA
>CANLAQ010000019.1 GCA_947488235.1 Flavobacteriales bacterium
ACGCGCCTGAACAATTTTACCTGTTGATAATTCAAGTGTATACCATTTACCTGTCGACTTCAATACCAAACCCTGCTCCATAATACAAAGTTAAAAGATTGAATGATATAAATTAAACTAGAAAGTAATTAGTATCTTTATTCGAAATATTTTACTAAATAAATACAATGAAAAAATTACTTCTACTCCTATTATTAATCACCTTATCCAATATAGGGATAGCACAAAGTATGCGTGATTTTAAAACAAAATCCTCCGCAAATAGTGCTGAAAGAACGCAAATGTTAGATTTAATGCGTGAAAGAGTGTATCATCATGTCAAACAAGATGTTGTTTTTGTTGTGAACCATTTTAAGGTCATGAATGACTACGCCTTTTTTGAAGCAACAGCGCAAAGAAAAGATGGTAAAGAAATGGACATGACGCTGTTCTTAGAAGATGTAGATAATTGCTGTTATTGTGGTGCTTTATTTCAAAAAACCAATGGTAAATGGCACATACTAGAAGGAGCAACATTTCCTAATGATGTCTGGTGTGCTGGACTTACGGATCGCTATCCGAATGTTCCAAGAGCTATTTTAACCGAGGCAGCAAAATATTAATAATTAATGAAAACTGTTTTTTTATTAGTCTTAGTTTCTTTCACAATCCTTCCTGAAAAAAAATCCACTGACAAATTAGTTCAGGCTTATCCATTAACTATTGACCATATTAAGGACAATTATGTTTTTTTTAAAGATGGCAGTAAACTCCTCTATGATGACGCAATAGTAAAAGGCACTACTGCACTTCTTGAAAATCCTGATATAGAGGATCAATTTTATTATATCTATGCAAAAGGAACCATTAATGAAAATCAGCTGAACGATGCTGGCAGAATAAGAAATGAATCATTTTTTAAAAAAATGTACGGTTCGAGTAAAGAAGCAGTAGTCAAAAACTTAGTTCAGGTGGTATGGTGTCCGAAATTAGTGAATCAAACACTTCAGTTCAGCAAAGTAAATAATGCTCACTTGTCTTTAAAAGCAGTTTCTGAGGAGCTTGATAAGCATCCAGAGTGGAAAAAGTACTTGTCTAATATTGGAGGGACATTTAATTGGCGCTATATCAACGGAACGAAAAGACTAAGCAATCATTCTTTTGGAATTACCATTGATTTGAACACATCTTATTCTAACTACTGGCAATGGACTTGTGGCTGTACCGATGAAAAAATAAAACCAAAGTATCAAAATAAAATTCCTCAAGGTATTGTAGATATATTTGAGCAACACGGTTTTATTTGGGGAGGTAAATGGTTGCATTTTGATACCATGCATTTCGAATATCGACCAGAATTATTATAATTTCAAAGCAAAAAATGAAAACCTACGGACTTATAGGCAAAACCCTATCGCATTCCTTTTCTTCTGAATTTTTTAAAAGTTACTTTCAAAAAGAAGCCATTGAAGCCTCTTATCAAAATTTTGAACTAGAATCTATCGAAGGAATTCTTTCAGTATTTGCACAAAATCCATCCGGACTGAATGTCACCATCCCATACAAAGAACTTGTTATTCCCTATTTAGATGCTCTGGATCCCATTGCAGAAGCAATAGGCGCGGTGAATACGATTGTATTTAAGGATGGACAAAAAATGGGCTGCAATTCTGATGCTTTTGGATTTCAGCAAAGCATCAAGCCATTTCTATGCAATCACCATGAACGAGCACTAATTTTCGGTACAGGAGGAGCTTCAAAAGCAATTGCCTATGTGCTTAAAAATATAGGAATTGATGTGCTCTATGTGAGTCGCAATTCTAATGATGAATCAAAGCACTACAGCTACGAAGAGGTAAATGACAACATGATTCATGCCTGCAAATTAATCATAAATTGCACCCCCGTTGGATCATATCCTAATACCGATGAAATACTACCCATTCCATTTTCGGCTATTGGGGCTGATCATTTGGTAATTGATTTGATTTACAATCCGGAGAAAACAAAATTATTGCACGAGGCGGAACTTCAAGGCGCGACGATTATGAATGGAAAGAGCATGCTTCAAGAACAAGCATTAAAAAGTTGGGAATACTGGAATCAATAAATTAGATGTGCAACGCCCTATTCTCTGTTGCAGCTAAAGCGGCTTCTTTAATGGCTTCAGAATAAGTTGGGTGTGGATGACAAATGCGAGCAATGTCCTCTGCAGAGGCACGATACTCCATTGCAACAACCGCTTCCATAATTAAATCTGCTGCACGCGGTGCAATCATATGAACACCCAAAACCTCATCCGTATTTTTATCAGCAATTATCTTAATAATTCCTGCAGTATCCATACTCGCTCTAGCACGACCCAAAGCTTTTATTGGAAAACTTCCGACTTTATATTCGATTTGAGCAGCGATTAATTCTTCTTCTGTTTTTCCTACAGCAGCCACTTCTGGCCAAGTATAAATAACACCTGGAATTAAATTATAATTTAAATGTGGTTTTTGTCCTGCAATTACCTCAGCAACAAAAACACCTTCTTCTTCCGCTTTGTGCGCTAGCATGAGTCCACGAACAACATCTCCAATAGCATAAATATTAGGGACGGATGTTTGTAGGTGATCATTTACTTCAACTTGACCTCGATTATTGGTGGTAAGTCCTATGTTTTCGAGACCTAAACCTGTAGTGAATGCTTTTCGACCTACTGCAACTAGACAGTAATCGGCTTCAAAAGTTACTTCTTCACCCTTTTTATTCAAGGCGGTCATCACGACAGATTTGCCCTTATTAACTACTTTTTGTACCCGATGTTCCATTTGAAATTTGAAACCATCTTTCTTTAAAATCTTTAAAAATTCTTTCCCAATGGTTCCATCCATCGAAGGCAACAAGGTGGCTGAATTTTCAATCACTTCTATTTCTGTTCCCAATCTTTTATATACTGAACCTAATTCCAAACCAATAACACCCCCACCTATCACGAGCATCTTTTTTGGAATTTCCTTTAGATTTAATGCTTCTGTTGAGGTAATGATGCGCTTTTTATCCGGCTCCATTCCTGGAAAGAAATTTGGTTTAGAACCTGTAGCGATAATAATATTTTTTCCTGTTAATGAAGTGCTTGTTCCATCGGAGGATTTTACAGAAACCGTGTTTTTGTCAATAAAAGAACCTAATCCATAATGAACTTCAATTTTATTTTTATCCATTAAAAATTTAACTCCAGCACAAGTTTGACTTACCACATCATTTTTTCGTTGAATCATCTGGGTAATATTGGCTTTTAAGTTACTTAACTCAATACCATGTTGACCAAAGTTATGCGCAGCATTATGAAAATGCTCTGAAGAATCTAACAATGCTTTTGAAGGAATACATCCAACATTCAAACAAGTTCCTCCCAAAGTATCGTACTTTTCAATTAGGGCTGTTTTCATTCCTAATTGTGCGCATCTCAATGCAGCAACATAACCGCCGGGACCAGAACCAATAATAATTACATCGTAAGCACTCATTTTTCTTAATTTAGTAACGCAAAGTTAAGACATCTCGTAGAAATTTTAACATGGAACTAAACAAATCTTCATTCGTTTAAAATTTATGATAAATAATAGAATTGCTTTGATTGGTCTTGGTTGGTTGGGAATGCCATTGGCCCAGGAACTCCAAAGTAAAGGTTATCGTTTAACAGTTAGCTCCAGAAATAAAGAGAAGTTAACTTATATTGAAGCGCAAGGATGGATGCCTTTAAATTTTAATGCCATAGCTAGTCCAAATTTATCAGAAGTTAATGCAGAAGACTTAAAAAGTGTGCAACATTTGATCATCACCTTACCTCCAAGTACTTTTAAGGAAAATACATCGCTGCTAAAAATACTTTTAGAAAAATTTGATCCCAACTGTCAAGTCATCTTCACCAGTTCTACTGGTATTTATCTCAATGAAAACAGAGCATATGATGAGACGAGTGCCGTAGATACAAGTTCATTATTGGGGGTCCTAGAACAAGAAATTAAACATAGATCTAATTATTGTATCCTAAGACTTGCAGGGCTAATTGGTCCTAAAAGACATCCTGTGAAGTTTTTACTAAATCAGGAAACAAGAGAAAATGGAGCTGCAGAAGTAAATCTGGTACATCAGAATGATGTAATTCAAGCCATAATCGCGTGTATTTCTGAAGAAAAAAATAAGATAATTTATAATGTTTGTTATCCTGATCACCCTACTAGAGCTGAATATTACAATAAAGCATCACAGTTTTACTATCAGAAGGAAATGACTTTCAATAGCGGTGAAAAAGGGAGAAGTATACTTGGGAGTAAAATTGAAAAGGAAAGAAAATTCAAGTATTCACATAAAATAACAGACTTTGGGTATATAATTTGAAATAAAAAGCCAACAATTGCCGTAATTTTGCGTCTAAGATATTGGATGCGGAAAATTATTCTACTCTTCTTGCTTTATATTTCGCCATACGCCTTTGGTTCGCACATTGTCGGTGGAGATATTTACTATGATTATCTTGGTAATAATCAATATCGATTTTTCATCACTATTTATCGAGATTGTAATTCATCTGGTGCTGAATATGATAACCCACTTGCATTAAGTATTTATACTGGAAATAATTTATATCAAAATGTTAATGTTCCTTTTCCAGGTAGTGTTCAATTGCCCGTATTATTTAATAATCCTTGTGCTACGCCCCCTACCAATATTTGTATCGAGCGTGCAATCTATACGGTTTTACTTACGCTACCTCCTTGTGCCACTGGATATACAGTGTCTTATCAACGCTGTTGTAGGGGACCAAATATCACTAATCTGGTCAATCCAGACGATACAGGTCTAACTTTAACTACCAATATACCTGGTACATCTGGATTTGCGCCAACGGCCTATCAAAATAGCAGTCCGAGATTTACCAATTATCCTCCAATATTACTCTGTAGTAATGACAATTTTGTTTTCAATCATGTCGCAACTGATCCAGATGGAGATCAATTAATTTATTCCTTAATTACACCAAATGCTGGCGCGTCATCAGCAACGCCGCTACCTCCTCAAACACCTGCGCCTCCTTACCCATTGGTTCAGTTTAATGGTGGTTATTCTGCTGTTTCGCCACTAGGTCCTGGTTCCTCTGTTAGTATAGATCCTAATACAGGAATACTAAATGTTAATCCGAATTTAATTGGGCTTTTTGTTGTTGGAGTAAGGGTGCAGGAAGTGAGAAACGGCGTAATCATTGGTTCGACCGTTAGAGACTTTTTGTTTCGTGTATTTGATTGTAATATTACCCTGCAAGCCATCTTGCCAACTCAAGAACAACTTCCGACATTCGTTTCTTATTGCCAAGGACTCAATGTACCCTTTGTGAATAATTCATACGGAGGAAGTACTTATGCTTGGGACTTTGGAGTGAATGGAATAAGCAGTGATGTGAGTTCTCAATTTCAACCCAGTTACACCTACCCTGGCCCAGGAACTTATCAAGCGCAACTTATTGTAAACCCTGGAATGCCTTGTACAGATACTGCTTATATGACGGTGATTGTAAACAATCCTTTTTCTGTTTCATGGACCGCTGAAGACTCTATTTGTATTATTAATAACACCTTTAATTTTGTTGGAATATCGAGTTCTCCTGCCATTGGAACCTATGACTGGGTATTTGACAATACAGCGTCACAAGCTACCAGTCAAGGACTTGCGGGACCTGTAATAAACTATTCAAGTTCGGGATTTCATACTATAACTATTAATGGAGATAACGGATCCTGTCAGACCAGTTTTACTGATTCTGTTTATATTTTTGATTTACCAACTGCACAAATTGATATTCCGCCGAACAATGAATGTTTGGGTTATACCATTCCTTTCGGAAATTCATCAACGAACAGTGTTTTTTACCAATGGGATTTTGGGATACCGCAAATAAATACGGATGTGAGTACTCTTGCAAATCCTAGTTATTCCTACACCAACCCGGGTACCTACACGATTACTTTGGTGGCCAGCTCTGGAATTAATTGTAGTGATACTGTTTATCAACAAATTAATGTATTTGAACCTTTGATTCTTAGTTTTACGCATACAGATTCACTCTGTATTGCGGGGGGATTATTCGACTTTGATGCAACAGTATCAGGTCCTTCAATAGCTAATTATTGGTGGGATTTTGGGCCTAATGCCAATCCAAGTAGCTCAACACTGTTAGATCAATATGCTGTTTCTTATTCCAATTCAGGTTTTCAGCCAGTAACATTGTATGGTGGATTCAATAATTGTTTGGAGTCAGTTACAGGTCAAGTATATGTGTATTTCGAACCCAGTATTGATTTTCTATATTTAAATACCCTTCAATGTGTTCCATCAACAGCGTATTTTATTAATGAAAGTTCAGCAGATGGAAGCGTGTTATTTACTTGGGATTTTGGAGATGGAACCAGTTCAACAGCACCCAGCCCCAATCATGTTTACACACAAGTAGGGACATATAGTGTTGGCCTAACCCTAATTACATTAGAAGGATGTATCGACACATTATATATGCTTCAACAGGACCTTGTAACGGTTCACCCTTCTCCTATCTCTGCATTTTCTGTCAATCCAACAGAAGTAGATGTTTGTGATAACACCGTAGTTTTCACTGATCAATCGCAAGGAGCCTCCTCCTATTTTTACTTTTTCGACCACAATAGCTTTACCACTACAGCGCCAAATTTCTCTCACGATTATATGATTTCGGGGACAGACAATCCAAGACAAATTGTGAGTAATCAATGGGGATGCAAAGATTCGTCTATCATGACCGTATTGGTGAATCCATTTACCTTATACATTCCAAATACATTTATACCTGATGATGATGGTAAAAATGATGTATTTATTCCAAAAACTGACTTTGAGATTCTAGATTGGGACTTCCAAATATATAATCGTTGGGGAGAATTAGTTTTTTATACTGATAATAAAGATATAGGATGGGATGGTAAATACCGAGGAATCCCGTCCCAGGATGGAAATTACACCTACATATTGAAATATCGTGGGTGTGATCAACCGAGTGCTTGGCAACGCATTGCGGGATCTGTCAATTTATTGAGATAATTTATTTCTTTCTCAGCACGAAATTCTGCCCAAGATATACTTTGCGTACTTGTTCATCAGCGGCAAGTTCTTCTGCAGTGCCTGATTTTAATATTTTCCCTTCAAACAATAAGTAGGCACGGTCTGTAATCGATAAAGTTTCTTGAACATTATGATCCGTTATTAAAATTCCAATATTTCTTTTACGCAAATCTGAAACAATACTTTGTATGTCCTCAACTGCGATGGGGTCAACCCCTGCAAATGGCTCATCTAATAACACAAATTTAGGATCTGTGGCTAAGGCTCTAGCAATTTCTGTTCTCCTTTTTTCTCCTCCAGAAAGGCGATTTCCAAGATTCTTTCGGACATGGGTAAGGCTAAATTCTTGTAATAGTTTTTCTAATTTTTCTTGACGCTGGATTTTGGTAAGCTTTGTCATTTCCAAAATGGCCATAATATTATCTTCAACGCTCAACTTTCTAAAGACGGAAACCTCTTGCGGAAGGTAGCCAATTCCTAATTGAGCCCTCTTATACATGGGTAATTTGGTGATTTCTAGTTCATCTAAATACACTTTCCCTTCATCAGGTTTCACCAAACCAACCATCATGTAAAATGAAGTAGTTTTTCCCGCTCCGTTAGGACCTAACAGACCTACTATTTCGCCTTGATTTACTTCAACAGAAACACCATCAACAACATGTCGTCCACGGTAAGTTTTTTTAATTTTAGAGGTATATAATTTCACTTCACAAAGTTACTTAAAAATTAAATGCATATCGAGCACGAATACCTAATGGACTAATTCCAGGAGTATTATGTGTCATGCGCCAAACCAAATCTACACGAATTATTTTTGCGATATTTTCAATCCCAACGGAAACCTCTGCATAAGGAATATTCCCAAATTGTTTTACATAAGAAGGAATCAACATTACTTTGCTATGTCTAGGATCGATTGCGCCATACATAATTCGGCCGGTGGTGACCAAACGAAACTTTAGTTTTTTAACCAATGGAATTCTATCAAAAAATAATCCTTCCCAGTGATTTTCAACAAATCCCATAACATAGCGATCGGAGATAAATTCCATGAAATTCAATTTGTTAAAAGTTGAGGTAAGCAGCCAAAAGGATTGATTTCCTTCATGTACTTTCAAAAAAGGATAGGCAGTTGCTCCAAAAATATACCCCGCTGTGCAACCATAACGCATGCGGCCAAAAACCCCTAATTGTGTATAATGTTCCATTTGGAACTCTAACTTTTGATAATTGTATTGACTTCCTCCAATACCTTTAACACCAATAATAGCCTGCAAGGAAAAAATTGGAAAGACTGAGGTCACAGATGTCCTCGAAAAAGAACCTGAAATAAATTCTTCATCTTTGGTCCATCGCAAGCGACCTGTAAACTCTGTTGTTCGAATAGAGGATAAGGTATCGGTAATGGAAGTGAGCGGATTATAATGTAAATAACTTGTTAAACCTAAGGGATTATATTGCTTCCATTCAGCAGCAGTATATATAATAATATCTTTTTTAATATCCTTTTCAAAACCAAGGCCTACTTTTTTAACGAAAGTGAGTTTATCAAAGGGAGCAGTATTAAAAACTGTAGAAAAGGTAGTGCCTAGTGCAGCAGCTGATGGTGATTGCCCAATTTGTTGAATATCATAATTATAAAAAACAGATAGCATTCCTCTTTTTTTACCTGGGACATTATATCGAATGAGGGCATTGTATTTGAATTTTTGATCTCTTATCCCATAACCAATTTTACCGCCTAATTCTATTTTCTTCGAAAAGGCATCAGAGGTTCTAAGCGCGAAAGCAAAACGATATTTTTCCACAGGATTACCACTGACTAAAGAGAAGACACTTCCCAATTCAATTTTACCAATTGGATAATAGCCAGTAGTGGCCATATAGGTCAGGGTTTTTAGTTGCGTAAACAACTTTTTCTTATTCAAAGAATCAATCATTGTTTGAATGCCAATTTCCCTAAAATTGAGCGGTATATGGCGATAAGACTCCCACTCTTTTGGCGTCCTATTATTGGCCCCTTCTTGTATTTCAATAGTACTTCCCGCATTATAAAAGGAAGGATCCCTTTTTTTATTCACTATAAAATCCTTCCTTGTACTTGTCTTTCGACCATAGACACCAACTAATTTAGAATTTTGAGTTAACATTAATTCCATGATTAATTTCTCTTGAACCAACATCCAAACTTCATGTTCGACTTGCTTATAATTTTGTTCGAAATAAAAATCTTGTATATAATTCAAATTAGCCCCTGGAGCAATGGTTGCAGTTATTTTCTTTACTGCATAAGTAGTATCATTGATCCACATCTCACCTTCGAAGGCTAAGTCACCTGATCTTTTTGGCTTAAATGTTAATAGATAACACCAATTATTATCAATAAAGGAAGAATCTGTAAGTACGAATTGATAATATCCTCTGGCATATGTCGCGATTGGACTGATAAAGGACTTACCAAATAAATCAATGATATTTTCATAAGGATTAATTTCTAGGTACATATCCCCTAAAAATTGTGATACTTGAATGTTTTCAATTCCTGTTGCGCGCGAAGCTTTTACGATTTCCTTTTTCTTTTTAGGATGATTTTCATAATAATAATCAGAAACAGACTCACTCAACATGACCGGAAGAGCACTTTTCCCTGCAACAGAAGTATCAAGATACTCCAGAACAAGATCAAGTTTTTTCACCATTCCTATTTCCTCAAACTTTTTGTCAAGGTTATTTATGTCGAGTTGAATTTTATTATACACTTCATAGGCATAAGCATCAAGTTTTTCCTTGTTGTTGATTTGTTTGTGCGCTATAACGCGTTTATGCAATCTAATGGAAGGTAGTTCATCCGGAGGAAGAATTGTGATCTCCTCGAAATTGGAGGTTTTGGAAGGAAGTGTAATATTTATAGTTTGTTCTTGATCCTTTTTGACAGCCTTTTTGATTGTTTTGTAGCCAAGAATAGAAATTAGAATAGAATCTGTTGCATAGTATGTTTCCAATCTATAATTTCCTAAGGAGTCTGTTAATGTCCCGATTTTTGAATCTTGGAATTGTACCTTTATCGATGGGATACCACTTTTGGTAACACCATCTTTAACACAACCAATTATGATTGTTTTTTGAGCTAAGCCCAAAAATGAAACGAAGAAGAAAATACAAGATATTAATTTGATCATTTATCTATTTCCCGTGCGGCTTTATTTTGTCGCACTGCGCGTTTTGCTACTAAGATACCAATTTCATACAAACCAATAATAGGAATAGAAACAATAATTTGTGAAATAATATCTGGAGGAGTGATTACTGCAGCTAAAATTAAAATAACTACGATCGCGTGCTTTCTATATTTCTTTAAAAACTCCGCGTCAATAATTTCTAGTTTGGCTAATAAATAGGAAACGATAGGTAGTAAAAAAAATAGGCCTGAATAGAAAACTGTAGAAAGAATCATACTCATATAGGAACTAATCGTGAAATTATTCTCTATTTGATTACTGATTTGATACGATCCGAAAAACTGAACACTCAATGGAGCCACAAGGAAGTAACCGAATAAAATGCCAATAAAGAATAGCAAACTGACATAAAACACAAGTCCAGAAGCCATTTTCTTTTCTTTTAGTTTCAATCCAGGTTTAACAAAAGACCATAATTGATAGAAAATAAAGGGAAAAGCAAGTACCAATCCACCCATAAAACTCATCATCAAAGCATAAGAGAATTGGCCCGAAACAGTCATACTTTGCATTTTAACGGGAATATCGGCAACGCAAACCCCAAAATACTTGCAAAACAATCTAAAGGTTATGAAATCCTTTTCTTTCATGGACAAAAATAAATTGACCATGATGATTTCCTGAAAATACCAAATAACACTAGCAACCACAACTACTGCAACAGCAGATTTCACCAAGCGCCATCGAAGTTCTTCTAAGTGCTGAAGAAAAGACATGTTTTCATTGTTCGACATGCTACAAAATTACAAAAAGTATAAGCGTTTAAATTTTTTTTAGGTAATAATTTACATTGTAAATAGTTTACGATGTAGTGATAGATATTTGTCCTATAAAACTAAAGGATATGAAAAAGTCAATGGAAATTAACATGATCAGAATTAATGCAGCAGCAGACGATGTTTTGATTCAGGGAAAAGTAAGCAGAGGCATGTTATCTTATGAAGGATCTCTAATAATTGGATTGAGTGAATTAAATCGTTTAATCAATTTATTACAAAAAATGAATCCTAATAATGAGATTAGTGCTTTATTCGAAAGTGAAGAGCTTCCTTTTGGGACAGCTTATAAACTAGATGCTCAATGTCTCAACTACAATACAGTTTCGATTACAGAATTGAATTCCTTTACAACCAATCGCAGAATTTGCGCTTGATTAAGGTTGAATGACAATCGATTCATCATTGGTCTTTTCAGCTTCAATTTTGATGATGCCTTGACCAAATTTATTTGCCTTATAAGCTTTGATGTCCAAAACGGCAACACCAGCTTGACCTAATTGATAAATATCGTTAAAATTAAAAGTAGCGACCCCTGAAGCATTGGTGTATGCGGTATCAAAAACAGCCACTTGAGATGGACAGTTACAAGTAGAAGTACCATGAAGTACTACCATTGCTTGTTCAACCAATAGATTATTCTCATCTCTGATGGTAATTTTTGCAAGCGTATCTTCTTTTTTAACACAAGAAGAGATTACGAAGAAACCCACAAGGGCAAGAGCAAAAAAGCTTAATTTTTTCATTTTTTTTGATTAATTCGGTAAGAAAATAGTTTCTACAGAGGTAGTATGAACACGGCAACGGGAATAACCGCTCGCATTCTTTGTGTTCTGTTTTACAAGAATATCAAAATACCCAGTAGTTTGATCTGCATAAGTGGTAAAATAATCATCCATATTTACAGTAGTAAATCCAGAACTGTTCGTATAAGAAGTATCTGTAAATGGCATTGTTGCTGGATTTGATTGTTGATCTCCAATGATTACAACGCGTGCACCATTCATTAATTGATTGGATGAAGAGCGAACGAAGACTTTTAAAATGGCTGGGTCCTTAGACTTGCAAGAACCTGCTATTATTGTTACGGAAAGGAGTAAAATCCCTAATAGTGCTTTTTTCATGTGATGCTTAAGTATTCAAATTTAAATTAAATTTTTCAATTTACAATAGTAAAAATCATAAGTGCCTTACTTTCAGAATAAAATCTTTCAATTACACTCTATAATTGGACTTATTTAAAAAAACGCAAAAACTTATGTTTCATTATTTTTAAAGTCAAAATCTTGTACATTTGTAAAGCTAACTGTAAGTGAAACAGTTTAGACCATTAAAAAGTTACATAACAATACAAATGATTCATAAAATTCAGGCCCTTCATGCTGTTTTAGAGGAGATCAAAATCAACTCTGCTATTGAATTGGAGGCATTTAGAATAGAATATTTAGGGAGTAAAGGGCAACTAAAGGACTTATACACGGACTTTAAATCTGTTCCTGGCAATGAAAAAAGAGAAATTGGTCAATCTTTGAATACCTTAAAAGTAGCTTTAGAAAATTTCTACAGTGAACAAAAAGAAAAGTTTTCTGCAACAGAAACAAGCAGTAATCAAGAAGACTGGAGTAAGAGCGGCGAAAATATTTCAGCTGGAAGTCACCATCCGCTATCCATTGTTAGGGATGAAATAATTGCCATTTTCAATCGCATTGGTTTTGCAGTTTCAGAAGGTCCAGAAATTGAAGACGATTGGCATAATTTTTCTGCTTTAAATTTCCCAGCGGAACATCCTGCAAGAGATATGCAAGACACTTTCTTTATTCAAAAAGGGGTGGAGGAAATGGCATTAAGAACCCATACAAGTTCTGTGCAGGTGCGCGTTATGGAAAGTCAAGAGGCTCCTATCCGCACCATATCACCAGGTCGTGTATATCGTAACGAAGCCATTTCCGCTAGAGCTCATTGTTTCTTTCATCAAATCGAAGGACTGTATATTGACAAGGGGGTTTCCTTTGCTGACCTTAAACAAACCTTATTGTATTTTGCGAAGGCAGTTTTCGGAGAACAAGCACGCATTCGCCTGCGTCCCTCCTATTTTCCATTTACAGAACCAAGCGCTGAAGTAGATGTGTCCTGTACAATTTGTGATGCAAAAGGATGTAATGTATGTAAATACAGTGGTTGGCTTGAAATATTAGGTTGTGGAATGGTAGATCCAAGTGTACTTGAAGCAAGTGGCATTGACTCTAAAATATATTCTGGCTTTGCTTTTGGAATGGGTGTTGAACGCATAACCCAACTCAAATATAAAGTGAATGATTTGAGACTTTACTCAGAAAATGATTTAAGATTTTTAAAACAATTCAATAGAAAGGGCTAATATGGGATTTTCTCCACTAAATAATCATCAAGAATTTGATGCAATACTTGAAAAAAGCGCTATACAACCTCAGGTTATATTTAAACATTCAACACGCTGTTATATTTCTTCAAGTGCTTTAAAAAGAATGAATGCATGCATTGAAAACCCAAGCGCTACTTATTCATTACTTGATTTAATTGCGCATAGGGACATTTCTAGTGCAATTGCAAGTCAATTAAATATTGAGCATCAGTCGCCTCAAGCGATTCTTATTTCGGAAGGAAAAGTGATTAAGAGTTGGTCCCATGAGAAAATAGATGCGGAAACAATTTTGTTAGCCATACAACAATTAAAAGGATGAAAAAATACCTCGTTATTGGCGGAATCATACTGCTTATTGCCGCCTTAATAGTCCCTTCTCTTATTAATAAAAACACAATAGATGAAGTTGAGCACAAATGCCATTTCGGATTTCAAGAAAACCTAGCTATTTCATTTGGACAAACGGCAAATATTCCAATTATTAGCACGGAAGCCATGCGTTCCATTGAATTGAGATTAGGTGACAGTCTTCTTTATTCTTGGAAGAACCCGGCACTCAACTTAAAATACACTTTTGATTCTGCACCTTTAAATTTAGGGGCTTATCAATTTATCATAATTGCAATTGATTCCGAAGGAAATGAAGTGCGGGACGAGCGAATGGTTCGTATATTATCGGATGTAGTTCCTGAAAAATGGGGCGTTCAAATAGACAAAGTATATCCTCACAACGATTCTAGTTTCACGCAAGGTCTTGCTTTTGAAGGTAACACAATGTTTGAAGGAACAGGTGATCCCAATCAGACAGGCAGCACTGTGGTTGGAGCAGTAGATTTGGAAAATGGTCGATTTTTAAAGAAAATTGGTATCGGCACCCCTTATTTTGGTGAAGGAATTACTTTACTCAACCAAGAATTATTTCAAATTACATGGACCAATCAAAAATGTTTCGTGTACGATACTAAAACCTTAGTATTAAAAAGAGAATTTGAATATATTGGAGAAGGATGGGGACTTTGTACAGATGGAAAAAGTCTCATTATGTCTGATGGTTCTGAAAGGATTACTTTTAGAGATCCTAATACCTTCGAGGCTATTCGAACCATTGAAGTTTACACCAATGAAGGACCTATTTCTAAACTGAATGAATTAGAATATATTGATGGTTTCATTTATGCTAATATCTGGACGAGTAATCTAGTAGCAGTAATTGATCCCGTTAAAGGAAAAGTTATTGCAGTTATAGATGCCACCAATTTAGTAGTTGAGGGCAAGGGAAAAGGAGAAGTGCTCAATGGAATTGCTTACAATAAAGCATCTGGCAAAATGTATATGACAGGGAAGTTTTGGCCTAAATTATTCGAGGTTAAATTAATCAAAGGAATCAAGGCAGTGTAAAAGGAATTGCTTTGGAATTATTAATCTTTCCTTTGGCTGAAATACTTTGAAAAAGTAAGAGATATTTACCGGATTTTACATCTTGAAGTACTAAGAAATCCTCATAAAAAGTAGTCCCGTTTTCTTGGATTAGATTCCATGACTTGACCATATTCTTTTTTTCCGCATCCCAAATTTGCAAAGCATATTCTTGATCTGGAACGCCGCTAAACTGAATTTGAATTGTTTTGGGTCCGTAGGGTAAAACACTTACAAAACCATAATCTTTTTCCATTTCTTTGCGGGGATAACTATAGTTTTTACCTTTTTTCAATTGAGCAATATTCTTGCTACTTGAAGCTATTGCAATTAAATCTTCTGATTTCGATTGAAACTTATCTACAGGAAGTGGAGCCCAATTATCGTCTAATTTCCATACCCTCATGTAATCAATGTCAAAAGTCCCTGGAAATTTTGTTTTTTCGTCTGGACCCGGAGAAAACGGGCCTCCATCTTGCGCAACAGCCATATTTGCTATCAAGTTCATTTCTGTCTTAAAATCTCCTTTAAAATGAGCAATTGCTTCACCATTGAGATAAAATGTGATATACCCCGGCATCCAAATACCTGAAAACACGGCCCATTCTCCCGCCAATTCTTTGTCTGCTTTTATCCATGCACCCCATGGTTTTTTATTTCCAAAGGGTTTCCGCGGGACTTGATCACAACGATTTGGGCAATGTATATCTACATGAACCTGATTCGTTCTCTCCCCTTTCATTTCCATGAAATCAATTTCCTCATTAGGATTGCCCCCATACAACCAAAATCCTGGCCACAAGCCCTTTCCCTTGGGAACCCTGCAACGGCATTCAAAGTAGCCATACTTAAACTGCTTTTTGCTCCACAAAGCTGCCGTCAAATAATTCAACTGCATGCTATTTCCCTTCATTTTAACCTGATATTTTTCCAATTGCTCTTTTGGTAACATCCAGTCTGGAAACTCACGCCAAGCAGAAGTTGTATCAACGCTAAGATGAATAAATTTTCCATCTATTTTTACCATTTCAGGGGCAGCATATATTCCTGCATCCAAGGACAATCCGCCCCAAGGATAATGATCAAACCAAAGTGACTCGTCTACCTGTTGCGCATTAAATTCATCGCCAAAATGATAAGACCAAGAGCTTATTGTGTCTTCATGAAGGTGCCATAATACGGGTGGTATTTGCGAATGACAAGTAAAACCGAAAAATAAAAAAATTATAAAATACCGCATAGATCTCTTTTTCATTCAAAAATATAAAGCTTATTCTTTCAAAATACCTACACAATCAAATTTTCTTTACTTCGTTTTGAACAGATGACTTATCTTCGTGAGGTATGATGCGTTGCTTGCTTGGCATTTTCTTTATTACCTGTACTTTTTTTGGATATTCCCAAGAAAGCTCTCTGCGTCAAAAAAAAATAATCTGCTCCAATAAACAGATTCAAATAGACACCCTAAGTATTTATCCCAATTCCTTTTTTGCCCTCTATCGCGGCGACACCTTGCCTTCCTCTAGCTATTATTTATCAGCGAGTTCCGCGCAATTCAAGCTATTGATAAATATCACAGATTCGCTGGAAATCACCTATCGCGTACTTCCTTTTAATTTATCTAAATCCATGCAGCGCTTTGATTCGACTGTATTATTTAAAAGGGGAATTGATGAAAGGGAAAAATTTCAAATTATTACTTCCTATAGTGTTAATGATGTTTTTGGTGGGCAAGAATTGAATAAAAACGGTAGTGTTTCGCGTGGTGTGAGTTTTGGAAACAGTCAGGATCTAGGGATAAACTCAGCTTTGAATCTTGAATTATCTGGAAATCTTGCGCCAAATTTAAAACTCCTCGCTGTGGTGTCTGATGCCAATATTCCAATTCAAGCAGACGGAAACACCAATAAATTACAAGAATTTGATCAAGTATTCATTCAAGTTTACAATGATGAACTCAAACTAAGTGTGGGGGATTTTTGGCTTTCCAAACCCCAAGGCTACTTTATGTCTTACAAAAAAAGAGCTCAAGGACTCACCAATGAATACCAATTTAGAGATCAAAAAAATGGTTTGTGGCAAACACAAATTAGTGGTGCTTTATCCAAAGGTAAATTTAACCGACAGATTATTCAAGGTTTAGAAGGGAATCAAGGTCCGTATCGTTTAAATGGTAGTGAAAACGAACCCTTCATTATCATTTTAGCGGGAACAGAACGCGTTTTTATAGATGGAAAACAATTGGAGAGAGGGCAAGCATACGACTACACCATTGATTACAATTCATCTGAATTAGTCTTTACTTCGCGCAATTTGATCACAAAAGACAGTAGAATAGTCGTTGAATTTCAATATTCAGATCAAAATTATGCCCGATCACTATTTCAAAGCAGCATTGTCTATACTAGAAAGAAGAACTCCTTTTGGCTCAATGCCTACAGCGAACAAGATGCGAAAAATCAATCCTTACAACAAGACCTAAGTCCGGCGCAGAAATATTATTTAAGTCAAGTTGGGGACAATTTAACTTTAGCGCGCATTAGTAGTATTGATTCTATAGGTTTTTTTGATAACCAAGTACTCTACAAGATGATTGATTCTTTAGGGTATGATTCTGTTTTAGTCTTTAGTGTTGATCCAGATTCAGCAGTTTATCGCAGCATTTTTCAGCAAGTTGGTGCAGGGAAAGGAGATTATGTATTAAACAATTATAATGCTGTTGGCAAAGTCTATAAATGGGTTGCGCCCATTGGCGGGATTTCACAAGGAGATTATGCTCCTTCACGCATCATAATTACCCCTAAGCAAAAACAAATGCTTAGTGCTGGATTAAAATTAAGTCTCGCCAATAATCTAAAACTAGAAAGCGAATTTGCATTAACAAGTAATGATTTAAACACCTATTCTAAAATAGGAAATCAAGACAACTTTGGTCTATCACAAAAAACTAAAATTCAACATGAGGTGCAATTTAAAGATAGCCTTAAAGGTTGGCGCATGGAGAGTAAGGCAGAAATTGAATTGTTAAATAGTAACTTTTCGCCTATCGAACAATACAGAAGCGTTGAATTTGATCGAGATTGGAATACACGCAATAAAGGATACCTTGGACAACAGATCATTAGTTCGATTGGTACTAAGATACTTCAAAAGAATAAAGGATTTCTTCAAATTATGGCTCAGCGTTATGATATTGGAAACAATTATAATGGACAAAGAGTTTTTTCGGATGGGAAATGGAAAAAAAATGGCTGGGATGCCAAATGGGATGCGAGTTATTTATATTCAGCAAGCAGTGGAAATAATCCATTTATCCGACACAGAGCCACACTTTCAAAAGATTTTGGGAAGTTTAAAATTAGTTATAAAGACGATCACGAGAACAACAGATTTATTGATTCCAATCAAGTACTCAGAAACAACAGTTATCAATTTTTTGATTACGAATGCGCGCTTTCCTCAAGCGATAGCACTCAAAATTTCTTTAAATTTTACTACCGAGAACGCTACGATATGCGCTCCGATAGTATCCGCTTAAAAGGCGCCGCAAAGGCGCAAACCATTGGGGGCGAAATCACCTTAAAAAAACTAAAAAATCAAAGATTAAATCTGATCGGTGGCTATCGAATTTTAGGTATAAAAGATACGGCCTTGATTCAGCAAACACCAGAAAATTCCTTGATTGGAAGAGTTGACTACGAAGCAAAGTGGTTTAAAAACGCCTTGACTTGGAGCACTTTTTATGAAATTGGCTCTGGATTGGAACAACAAAGGACCTTTATCTATATTCAAGTAAATGATGGACAAGGAGTTTATACTTGGATTGATTACAACAACGATAACATAAAAGATTTAAACGAATTTGAAATCGCACAATATGTAGATCAAGCGAGCTATATTAGAGTTTTCACTCCAAGCAATAACTACACCAAGACCTACACCAATGAGGTCAATCAAAGTATCTTTTGGAGACCTGAAAAATTATGGTCCAAGAAAAAAGGTGTACTACAATTACTCTCTAAATTTTCTAACCAAACCCGTTGGAGAATCAATAAGAAAATAAACTCCTTCGAGGCTAAAAATTTATTTAATCCTTTTAGTGCCGAAATATCAGATTTGAACCTACTCAGCACGAGCGCTCTTTTGAGAAACTCCATTTATTTTAACCGAACCTCCAATCGAATCAATGCAGAGTACACCTTCCAAGACAGTAAAAACAAAACCTTGCTTGCTTCGGGATTTGATGCAAGAAGTAACCAAATGCATGAACTATTTTGTCGATGGAATATCATTCCAACCTTAAGTCTTGAAATTAAGGCACAGAGTGGACTCAAAACTGCCTTGGCAGATTATACAAGTGGAAGAAATTATCAAATCAACTACACTCTTTTAGAATCCAGTATCATGTTGCAGCCATCAACAAATTACAGATTTAGTATTGATGGGCGAATCGGTCAAAAAAATAATAATCCTATATACACAAGTGCCCAATGCAACATTAAGGAAATTGGTGGGACCTTTAAATACAACCAAACCGACAAGGGTAGTTTTCAAGGAACACTCAAATACATTAACATGACCTATACTGGAACACTTAATGGTGCAGTAGCATACGAAATGATGGAATCCCTTCGTCCAGGAGTAAATTATACTTGGAACATGAGTTATCAGCGTACTTTATCTAAAAACTTACAATTGAATCTGCAGTACATCGGTAGAAAATCTGAAGGAATAAGACCAGTGCATAGCGGAAGTATGGAAATTCGTGCTTATTTTTAAAAAATGAGAGACATACAAACAAGGGCGGATATTGAGGAATTTATCACCTTATTTTACGGTAAAGTTGCTAAAGATCCGGATCTAGCTCCTTTTTTTGTCAATATAGACTGGGAAAAACACCTTCCTCAAATGATTCATTTTTGGTGTTTCGCGCTCCTAGACGAACCTGGTTATACGACCAATGTAGTCGAAAAACACCTGAATATGCCCTTAAAAGCAGCACATTTCAGTACTTGGTTAGCCTATTTTAACGAAACCATAGATACGCTTTTTAGCGGAGAAAAAGCAGAAGCTGCCAAACAAAGAGCTGCAGTGATTGGGTGGACTATTCAAAGTAAAGTTGAAAAGTAAAGAAGGTCCTCCCCCTTCATCCCCCTCCAAAGTGGGAAACTTTATTTTTTTTGTAAATAATAACATTCTATTTTAGACCTTGCAACAGCTGGTTTTTGAAACCCATTGAATTTGGTATATGCTAAAGCTAGCTGAAAGCTCAGTTGCCAGCATCCAAATTTGGTGGGGATTAGAAATACTTCGAATCTACTCAGAGTTGAGAAGAATATAGGTGCCTCGAAGTAAAGCGCATTGCTCAGTCAGCTCCTTTTTTTGTTACTTTTTTTTGAGCTAAAAAAAAGTAAAGAACTTTATATCTCTACTTTTTTCCGCAGATATCTACTTACTTCGGCCCTTCGACATACCTCGACAAGCTCGGCACAAGTGCTCTGGGGAGTCCAAGCTCAGCACAAGTCGCTCTATGAGCTTCTCGAAATCCATGGTGCCCGAATTTCAATGCGCTATTCTTGATTAATAAAAATGTACCAACTAAACAATCCTCCCCCTTCATCCCCCTCCAAAGGGGGAAATATTATAGTTTAGACCTCGCAATAGTTAGTTTTGTAGGCAGAGTATTCCAAGGAAACTTCTTTAAAATGATGCGCCTATACTTATAAAAATAGTTCTGCCATTTCCTGGCAAAATTCCTGGTCCGGGATAACCCCCTGCTCTACGGGTTGCATATTTTTCATTGGCAATATTATTTACTCCCGCTTTTAAGTTATAGCATTCCTTAAATTTATAACTTAACGAAGCGTCCATTACCTTATAGCCTGAAAGTTTTCCTATAGTTGCTGTTGCATTTGGTAATTCAGTATTTGCTGCATCAGTAAATACCTCACCAACACTACTTAATTGAAAGGTTGCCGAAAATCCTTTCAGATAATATGTTGCCCCAAAACGGTGTATTTGCCTCGGCGCATTTTCCACCCGCTTATTTTCAATAGATTTAGTTGGGTCGTTGCTAATCAAAGGATTATTCCACTTAACATATGTTGCATCAATGAAAGCGTTAGAGGCAAAAAAGCTAACAGTTCCAAATTTGATGCTTTCCGTAAAAATTTTAATTGGATTAATTTCTATGTAAGATTCAATACCCTTGCTTACTGAAGTTCCTATATTTGTTTTAAAGGGAGCACCGTTTTGAGTTAGCGTTCCTATGCGGTTATCGTAATGCAGGTAGAATGCTCCCACATCAAAACTTAAGAAGTTTTTTACAGTTCCTCTATATCCCAAATCGGCGTTGAAGCCACTCGCATCTTTTAAATTTGGATCAATTATTTCAGTTGTAGCAGAAGGGGTCAATTCAGAAAATGTCACAGGTCGATACGCTAGAGAATAGTTAGCATATAAATTTGTCTTTTGAGTAAGCATAAAATCACTCCCAATTCCATATAGGAGAAATTTCCGAAGTCTTTTTTCAGAATTAAGTATGCCACTTGAAGAAGTATTAATATAACCCTCTTTTAAATTTGCAATGTACTCGAAACGAATACCTGGGACAAGCTTCAATCGTTTACCGATTTGAAAAATATTTTCAGCAAAGAGCGCATAATTGATTGTTCCAAATTCTAAGGACCTACCATATTTTGGATCAGTAAGTGTCAGATCTAGATTACTTCCTGTTGTTCCAATACCAAGTTGATTTCTTTTTGTGTTTCCGCTGTATGCTCTTATTCCTCCCGCAAAAACAGCAGGCTTAGCAAAGAAAGCATATTTAACAGCTACACGCGCCTCAGTGCCGTAATTTTTGTAATTATCTCTATCCACTTGCCGTGGATTATAATCCAGCGTTATTGGATTGATACTGTCTTTTGTGGTAATAGATTTAGTAAACCCAACACTATTTCGTTCAGCAATAGTTGCGAAGGATTTGATTTGCAAATTTACTAAAGGTGAAATGTCATAAATAAAAGTGAGCGATGCGACACTAAATGGTGCGCTAAACCAATTTCTTGCTCTAAATGATTGTTGACTATTTTCAGCATAATTCGCGTCAGTAAGACCTCCAGGCTGTTGACTTTTATAATTCATTTTCGTGTATTCACCTTCAATTTTAATTTTTTTTGTTAGTTGATAGTTGGCTGAAAAATATCCTGTATAAATACTGTAACGACTATTATTTCGCCATCCATCAGCGACACGATGGTGAAGAAATCCATAATAAGAAAACTTTTTGTAAGTCCCCCCAATTGCATTGTAAGTATTAAATAAACCATAGTTTCCCATGGTTTGTTGCGTTTCATAAGAAATTGGTTTGTTTGGATTTCCTTTTTTTATTTGATAATTGATTACGCCTCCAAATTGCGGCCCAAATTGTAGAGATGCCGCTCCCCTTGTTACTTCAATTTTTTTCAAAGCTTCCATAGGTGGAGTATAATAGGTTTCAGGATATCCAAAAACCTCTGAACTTATATCATATCCATTCTGCCTAACATTAAATTCCCATGAACGATTTGGACTCAATCCTCTTGCCGCTACACCAGCTTGAATACCTGAACCATCATTTTCCCAGATACTCATACCAGGAACCTTCGCAAAAACCTGACGGGTATTATTGGTACTTAAGTCCGCATTAATTTTATCTAACTGTATTACTTCCGTTTTTTTTCCTGCATAAATAACATTTTCTTTTAAGTCTGGCATGCGCTCCACTTCGCCCAGAGATTTATTTTCTATTATGGTAACTTCTCTAAAGATGAATTTTTTAATGGAATCTTTTTTTTGAGCATATACTGCGGGAAATGCTAAAATAATAAGGAAACTAAGTAATAGATTTTTTTTCATTAATGAATATTTAATTGGAATTTGGCTGCTTTTATTTACAGGTGCAAAGTAAGGCATCGATTATAATATTAACAATACCTAAAACAAGGTATTTTAGAACCATTCTAAATAAAGATTCAATTTAGTTAAGCTGTAATAAAAAAATGCACCAACTAAAAACCCTCCCCCTTCATCCCCCTCCAAAGGGGGGGGGACTTTATTTTTTTGTAAATAATAACATTCTATCTTAGATCTTGCAACAGCAGGTTTTTGAAACCCATTGAATTTGGTATATGCTAAAGCTAGCTGAAAGCTCAGTTGCCAGCATCCAAATTTGGTAAGGATTGAAAATACTTCGAATCTACTCAGAGTTGAGAAGAATATAGGTGCGTCGAAGTAAAGCGCATTGCTCAGTCAGCTCCTTTTTTTGTTACTTTTTTTTGAGCTAAAAAAAAGTAAATAACTTTATATCTCTACTTTTTTCCGCGCATCTCGACTTGCTCTGCACAAGTGTCAAAGCACAAGTCGCTCGATGTGCTCTTGAAAGTGGATCGAGCGGAGTCGAGAGACACGATAGATCAAGAGAAGCTTACTTTAATCCCGTCATTTTCTCCATAGCATCTTTAATGTGACGCACTGGTTCGATGACCAATCTTAGTTTGTCATTATTTTGAACAAGTCGGTATTCTTTGCCTATACTCATGATTTTATTGAGCAGCAAAGTAAAAGTATCTGTTTCGTAAAATGGCGATTGAGGATTCGAAATAAAATACCCTACCAATTTTTCGCTTTTAATGACCAAGCGTTCCATGCCTAATTCCTCCGCCAACCAGCGCAATTCGAATGAAAATAATAATTCCTTAACTTCTTTAGGCAAAGGACCAAAACGATCCACTAATTGCATAGCAAATATCTCTAATGCTGCTTTATCTTTTAAATTATCTAATGCTTGATACAAACTCAAACGCTCGGCAACATTATTGACATAATCATCTGGAATACGAACTTCCATATCTGTTTCAAAGATGCAATCTTGGACAAAAGAACCGAATGTATCGGTAGTTCTTTCGTCAAACAATTCTTTGAACTCACTTTCTTTCAATTCTTGCATGGCTTCATTCAAGATCTTTTGATACATTTCAAAACCTATTTCAGAAATAAATCCACTCTGTTCACCCCCTAGCATATTTCCAGCACCTCTTATATCTAAATCTTTCATTGCAATATTGAAACCTGAACCTAAATCAGAAAATTGGACCAATGCTTCCAATCTTTTTCTAGCTTCTGAAGTAAGGACACTAAATTTTGGAGCAATCAAGTAACAGAATCCTTTCTTATTCGATCTGCCTACCCTACCACGAAGTTGGTGCAAGTCACTTAATCCAAATTGGTTGGCATCATTGATAATGATGGTATTGGCATTTGAAATATCAATGCCGGATTCAATAATCGTGGTAGCAAGAAGCACATCGTATTTACCGTCAATAAAGTCCATCATGACCTTCTCCAATTGAGTGCCGTCCATTTGTCCATGACCAATTGCAATACGCACTCCCGGACAGAGTCTCTGAATCATTCCAGAAATTTCCTTCATGTTTGAAAGACGGTTATTGACAAAAAACACTTGTCCCCCACGCGTTACTTCGTAGGCAATAGCGTCTCGAATAATTTCTTCATTAAAAGAAACCACTTCTGTGAGCACGGGTTGTCTATTTGGTGGCGGTGTATTGATAATACTCAAATCTCGAGCTCCCATTAAGGAAAACTGCAGGGTTCTTGGAATTGGTGTAGCCGTAAGTGTAAGGGTATCGACGGTTGTTCGAATAGTTTTTAATTTATCTTTTACCGAAACACCAAATTTTTGTTCTTCATCAATAATCATCAAGCCCAAATCTTTGAATTTCACCTTTTCAGATACCAGTGCGTGTGTACCAATGAGTATGTCAATTTCACCACTGGCCAATTTCTTTAAAGTTTCGGTGGTATCCTTAGCGGACTTGAAACGGTTGATAAAATCAATTTTACATGGAAAATCCTTTAAGCGTTCCTTAAAGGTTCGATAATGCTGCATCGACAAAATAGTCGTTGGAACTAATATGGCGACTTGTTTGCTATCACAAACTGCTTTAAATGCTGCACGAATTGCAACTTCTGTTTTTCCAAAACCAACATCACCACACACCAAGCGGTCCATTGGTCTGCTGGCCTCCATGTCTCGCATTACATCTAAGGTGGCTTTATTTTGATCCGGGGTATCTTCATACATAAATGAAGCGATTAATTCATTTTGAAGATAATTATCTGGAGCGAAGGCAAAGCCTGGTTGAGATTTTCGTTTGGCATAAAGTTGAATTAAATCAAAGGCCAATTCCTTGATTTTCTTTTTCGTTTTATTTTTTAAGGTAGTCCAGGTTTGGGTACCTAATTTGTTCATTTTAGGAACCGACCCATCTTTACCAGTAAACTTAGAAATACGGTGCAATGAATGGATACCAACATATAAAACATCTCCATCTTTATAGAGGAGTCGAATCGCTTCCTGTGGTTTCCCGTTTACATCAATAGTTTCTAAACCCGAAAACTGCCCTACACCATGATCAATATGGGTAACATAATCTCCTTTTTGAAGATTGTAAATCTCTTTTAAAGTTAAGGCTTGTTTTGCTTGACTAAAACCTTCTTTTAATCGAAAACGATTATAGCGTTCAAAAATCTGATGATCGGTATAGCAAACTAATTTTAAATTAGGTGAAATAAATCCTTCACTCAAGGCAAAATGCATGGGCGAACAACTTATATCGCCACCAATATCCTCAAATATTTGAAAAAGCCGTTCGATTTGTTTGGGTTGATTGGAAAAAATAAGATTCTCCATTCCCGAATTTTGTCTTGCTAATAAGTCTGTTTTTAGCAGATCAAAGTTCTTATTAAAACTTGGTTGTGGCAGAAAGTCGAAGGTAAACTTTTCCGCTTTCTTAAAATAATAATCGGGTCCTAATTCAACAATTGGAAGGTGTTCTAGTGCTTTTTTAAATGCATCAGGGTGAAAATACAATTCTGAAGGTAGTGCGAAATTCACAGTTCCTGAAAGTTGACTGTGAGCAAGTACAGCTTTATCATATTCTTGTTGTAAAACAACTGAAGTGCGTTCATATGAACTCAACCAAATGTGTTTTGATGGTCCCAAAAATTCAAAGAAAGACGCAACACCTTCCTGAGTCATGTGTCCTTGAATATTGGGTAGAATCATGAAAAATTTATGCGTTGACAGTGATAATTGGCTGGCTGCATCAAAGGTGCGAATTGATTCGACCTCATCACCAAAGAATTCAATTCTAAAGGGAAAATCATTGGCATAAGAAAAGACATCTACTATTCCTCCACGAATTGAAAATTGACCTGGTTCATAAACGAAATCTACCCGTTCAAAATGAAAGTCAAGCAACAATTCATTCATAAAATCGATGGAATAATTTTTACCTACATCGACCCTCATAGAATTTTCAATGAGTTTTTTTACTGTGGGTACTTTTTCAAAAAGTGCTCCTGGATAGGTGATGATCCATGTATTTGCTCCACCAGCTACGCGTTCTAATACCTCAGCCCTTGCAACGACATTTGCATTGTCAAGTTCTTCAAATTGATAAGGTACACGATATGAAGCAGGATAAAAAAGAACTCTTTTTTCATCTGGGTATAAACCTTGGATATCATTTAGAAAATAGGCGGCTTCTTCCTTATCACGCAAAATGAAAACATGATGACCAGGAACTTGATCTGCTACTGCAATGGCAGAAATCGGAAGTGATGCCCCTACATGACCTGACCAGTGGACGCGCGCTTCAGAGCGACTCAGTGCCTTTGCGGACTGTTCGATAAGATCAAAAGATTTGAATAAATTCAGGAATTGTATGCGCTCCATTGTTCGAGAGCGAAATTACCATTTCTCTAGAGATGGACAAGCATGAAAAGTATAGAAAAAATTAGATCCGTCTAAAAGCTATTACATTAAATTTGTATTTTGTGCTGACTTGAATCAAAATGAAAAATTATGATTTCTATTTATAAAATTAAGCCTCAATTTCAAGCTTTATTGAAGCCGATATTAGAGCAAATGCATAAAAAAGGTATTCAACCCAATACCATTACTTGGATGGCGATATTGCTATCTGTGGTTTGCGGCTTATTCTGCTGGATACATCCCATTCTCATCAGCTTAATTATCTTACCTGTTGCGCTTTTAATGCGCATGGCGCTGAACGCCTTAGATGGAATGATGGCAAGAACTTATCAGCTGCAAAGTAAGGGAGGAGAAATGTTGAATGAAATAGGCGATGTGTTCTCAGATTTTGTAATGTTTGCTCCATTATATTGGTTATTTCAGGCGGAGCTCTATTCCTTTATCACCTTCTTATTTTTATCTATTTTAAATGAATTTGCAGGTATAATGGGGAAAATAGTTTCTGGGACAAGACGCTATGACGGTCCTATGGGGAAAAGTGACCGGGCTTTAATCATTGGACTGGCAAGCATCATTTTATTTTGTTCAGTTCGCGTCTTACCCTATATGCAATACTTATTCTACCTTTTAGATGTTTTGCTTTTATTGAGCACCTTCATCAGAATTAAAAAATCTTTAAGTACAGAGTAATGAAAGCAATTGTGGGTGAAACGAATGAAAATAAGAACGCGCTTGTTATTGGTGCAGGAATAGCTGGATTAGCAATAGCGCTTAGATTGAAAAGTAAGGGGTACGAAGTAACCGTTATTGAGGCAAATGCTTATCCCGGAGGTAAAATATCTAATCTTGAACTCAATGGCTATCGTTTTGATACGGGACCCTCCCTATTGACTATGCCGCATTTGATAGATGAATTGTTTTCCTTGTTTAACGAAAACCCTAAAGATTTTTTTAATTATCGAAACAAAGATACCATCTGCAATTATTTTTGGGAGGATGGCACTAGATTTTCCGCTGCAGCTGACAAGGAAGTATTCATCAATGATTTACTTTCTACTTTTCAAGTCAGCAAGTATGAAATTGAGGATTACTTAGAGAAAAACAAGCAAAAATATGAACTAACTTCAGGTGTTTTTCTTGAAAAATCCTTGCATAAAATAAGCACATACCTATCTGCAACAACCTTAAAAGCGGTTTTAAATTTTTATAAATTAGACACCAACAGATCTTTAAATGCGACCAATAAGAAAAGTTTCAGGGATCAGAAATTGGTGCAGTTATTCAATAGATTCGCAACCTACAATGGCTCTTCGCCCTACAAAACACCTGGGATAATGTCCATGATTCCTCATCTTGAAATGCAATTGGGGACCTTTACACCCAAGGGAGGAATGAAAGAAATTGCTTTAAGTCTTTATGCGCTAGCGCTTAAAAAAGGCGTTCAGTTCAAGTTTAACGAAGAAGTCTCCAAAATAACCATTGACAAAAAGGCAATAACTGGGCTCATCAGTACCAAGGGCCGGTATGAAGCCTCATTGGTAGTTTCTAATTCAGATATTTTCACCAGCTACTCCAGTTTATTAAAAGATGATTTAAGTCCCAAAAAAATAGTGCAACAAGAAAGATCTAGTTCTGCCATTATATTCTATTGGGGGATTAGAAAGCAATTTCCAGAATTAGATTTACACAATATACTTTTTAGCTCCGATTACGAAGGAGAATTTGAACTACTATTCAATCAACAACTTATTTCCTCCGATCCAACGGTCTATATCAACATCAGCAGTAAAGAAGAATCCTCTGATGCACCTGAAGGATCGGAGAATTGGTTTGTCATGATCAATACTCCCGCAAATTATAATCAAGATTGGGATGCTTTAATCGTAGAGGCCAAAAAAAATATAATCAGTAAAATAAATTCTATTTTAAAAATAGACCTAGAACCTTTAATTGAATGCGAGTCTATCTTGGATCCCCGGACTATTGAATCAAAAACTAAATCACATAGGGGATCATTATACGGGGCATCAAGCAATTCTAAATTTGCTGCATTTCTAAGACACCCAAATTTCACAAGTAAAATAAAGGGTTTATATTTTTGCGGAGGTTCAGTCCATCCGGGAGGTGGTATTCCACTAAGTTTACTTTCTGCAAAAATCGTATCTGATTTGATTGATAAATAAGTGTAGATTACACCATTTAGTTCACTATCTTTATTGAGTAAATTTTAATGAATGAACATTTTTACCTCTAAAATCTATCTCGATAACATAGAAGTAATTGCCATAATTGGAATTATTATTGGTGTATTGGTTTTTGCTTCCACCTTATTTTATGTTTGGGGTTTATTAAAACCTACAGCAGATTTAAAAGAACTAAAAACCAGGACTAATTCATGGTGGGCGATGGCGGCGCTGATTATCATCACAACATTAGTGCATCCTGCGCTCTCTTTCATTGCATTTGGATTGTTATCCTTTGTTGCGCTTAGAGAATTAGCATCCATAAGTAAAAATGTGAGAGATGAAGACCGCAGGGTGATTATCTGGTGTTACCTTGCCATTCCAATTCAGTACTTCATCGCATATAAAGGTTGGTTTAATATTTTCGTGATATTTATTCCTGTATTTATGTTCGTCTGGATACCATTTATGTTGGTCATCCGAGGAACCACGGCTGAAATCGGTCGTGCTATGAGTGTGTTGCCGACACAATTGATGTTGACTGTTTTTTCATTGAGTCATTTAGCTTATTTACTATCTCTTCCTAATCTTGAAGGCTTCCATGCAGGCGGAAGGGGCTTACTTCTATTCGTAGTATTTTTAACAGAAATCAATGATGTCTTTCAGTTTATTTGGGGAAAAATATTGGGTAAAAATAAAATTCTTCCTAAAATCAGCCCAAATAAAACATGGGAAGGATTTATTGGCGGAATCCTTAGCACCACGATTCTTGCTTATTTCTTGAGGTTTTTAACACCATTTACGGGAATAGAAGCACTCATTATTGGTTTTTGTATTGCAAATGCAGGATTTGTAGGTGATATTATCATCTCTGCCGTTAAGCGAGATATTGGAATAAAAGATACAGGATTATTAATTCCTGGACATGGTGGAATTTTAGATCGAATTGACTCTTTATCGTTAAGTGCTCCTACCTTTTTTTATATTGTATATAACTTATATTACGCAGGATGAGAGGGCTTTTTCTAGGAATACTATACGGAATAGGAATAAGATCTTTTTTAAAAGTGATTGTAGGTGTTAAATATTTGAATAGAGAAGCCCTTAAAAAAGAGAAGCAGTTCGTTATTGTCTCCAACCATAACAGCCATATTGACACATTAGCTATTATGGGGGCATTGCCTTTTGGGCAAGTACAGAATGTGCATCCCATTGCAGCAGGAGATTATTTTGGCTCATCGAAAATTAAGGCAGGAATCACCCAACTTTTTACGAATGCTATTTTAATTAGGCGCAGTAAAAATACAGATGCCCCAAATCCAATTGAATTAATGAGTGCTGCCGTTACAAGAGGGGAATCCCTTATATTATTCCCAGAAGGGTCAAGAGGTACGCCCGGTAAAATGCAGGAATTTAAAAAAGGTATTGGGATTTTATTACAAATGCATCCAGAATTATTTTTCATTCCGATATACATGAGAGGTATGGGTAAAGTACTTCCGAAGGGAGAACGCCTTTTAGTGCCTTTCGATACTTATGTTCATTTTGGAAATCCCAGAAAATGTAAAGCTACTGAGGTTGAAACTATTGTTAAGGAGATTGAAGAGGCAATTCTTCAATTGAATTAATTTATTTTTGGAGCAGGCTCATTGCTTTTTCAACCATTAATTTGGATCCGACAAAATAAGGAATCCGCTGATGCAGCGCGCTCGGTTTTATTTCCAAGATTCTTTTTCTACCGGTTGTCGCAAGGCCGCCAGCTTGTTCTGCCAAAAATGCTAGGGGATTACATTCATATAAAAGTCTGAGTCTGCCTTCTGGAGATGCTGGGATTGCAGGATAAATATAAATTCCCCCTTTAATCAAATTGCGATGAAAATCAGCTACTAAGGAACCAATATAGCGGCCAGAATAGGGAGCATTATAATCATTATCATTGCTTTGACAATAAGCGATGTATTCCTTTAATCCAGGTTCACAAGTATTGATATTTCCTTCATTCATGGCATACATCCTTCCTCTTTCTGGCATTTTCATGTCAGGATGTGAGAGGCAAAATTCACCTGTTGAAGGATCTAAAGTAAATCCATGAACTCCTTTTCCAGTGGTATAGACCAACATGGTTGAAGATCCATACAGGACATAACCTGCTGCAATTTGTTCAGTACCCGCTTGGAGCATATCCTCTAAAGTTGCAGGAGTACCTTCTGAAGAAATTCTCCTGTAAATTGAAAATATGGTGCCAATAGAAACATTAACATCGATATTACTTGAACCGTCTAAAGGGTCAAATAACACAACATACTTTCCCTTTTGAGCATGAGCAGATGGAAAAGCTAAAAAATCATCATTTTCTTCAGAAGCAATCCCACAAACATCTCCGCCTTGTTCAAAGGCATTGATAAAAGCGGTATCAGCGACTAAATCTAATTTCTGTTGTGCTTCTCCTTGAATATTGTCTACACCTTGTGCACCTAAAATGTGATCCACTAAGCCTGCTTGACGGACATCTCTAGAGACCATTTTTGAAGCCAAAGAAATCGAACTAAGAATTCGCGATAATTCACCTGTAGCAAAAGGGAAATCCGCCTGCTTTTCATATATGAAATCTACAAGCGTAGTTAATTTTGACATGGGAATTAGTATTTAAAGGCGTGATTAATCAAACCAAGCACCATAAATAGAACTCGTTTGAACAGGATTAACAATTAGTGTTGGAATTAGAGCATCATTTGTAATGATATATTGCTCATAATTCGCAGTAATTGCATTTAAAAAACTACTTCTATTTAAATTCATAATGGCAATGAGGTCAGCGTCAACACTTGCAGCATGCTTTACAACTTCTTTGTCAAATCCACTTCCAGGAAGAACAGTAGCAGTAACTTCTATCCCTCTTTCTTTGAAAAAATGATTGGCAAACATGATGTTTGATTCTACTTGATGCTTCAAATAAGAATCTGTTTCTGCTGGAGTAACCACATGCACCTTTGAATTAAAATATTTTGCAAGATTAGCAACGATGGATAATTTTTGTTTTGTTTCTTTATGCAAATCCATAGGAACTACAATCGTATCATAACCAGTTACTTTTACCGCCTTGTCTTGAACAATAATAAAAGGAACATGAGAATTGGTAACTATTTTAAGTGCGTGACTTCCAACAATATGTTGCCAACCAGTCGCTCCATGAGTACCCATAAAAATCAACTCAGCTTGGTGTTCAGCTGCAAAATCAGAAATATCTTCAAAAATGTTTCCTATTCTTACATTTGGGATTAAACTCACGCCTTGATTAGAGAAATTACTAATCACAATATCCAATTTATTAATTGCTTCTTTTATTTCACTTTCTCTTGTTACAACATGCAACAATTGAATAACAGTATCAGAAAGTTTAGCAGTGGCGATTGCGTGCGCTAAGGCAACATCAGCAACATTTGTGAAATCGTGAGGAACGATGAAAGTTTTTTGTTTCATTTTGTATTTTTTTACAAATTTACTAGAAAGATAAGGAATTTCGGTAGTATTACTTTCATTATTTTTGTTAAAGAATTTTATAGTTAATAAAATGTATAATTTTAAGCATGAAAATCATTGGAAAGCTATTAAAAAAATCCACGGCAATTGGTTACAAACGCATCAATATGAAAAATATTGATCACCAAAACCAATTGACGGTATTGAGAAGTTTGTTAGAGAAAGCCAAGCAGACACAATTTGGCTTTTTTCACGATTTTTCCTCCTTTTTAAGTCAAAAAGATGCGGTAGAACAATTTCAATCTGTTATTCCTATTTCCGATTACGAAGAATTTTATTCTAAATGGCTGCACAAAACAATCTCAGGACAAAAAGATTGTACCTGGAGGGGGAAGGTTAAATATTACGCTCTGTCATCTGGAACAACTGGATCTCCAAGTAAGAGAATCCCTGTGTCAACAGAAATGATTCGTTCCTTTCAAAAAACTAGTGTCAGGCAATTATCCATTCTTCATGAACTAGATTTATCAGATGCTTTTTTCAATGCGTCTGTTCTCGCTGTAGGCGGGTCAACAAAGTTGATAAAGGTTGATAGACATATAGAGGGTGATTTGAGTGGGATTTTAAAAAAACACACCTCTCTCATCGTCAAACCTTTGGCAAAACCAGGACCGAAAATTGCTGCTTTAAAAGATTGGAATGAAAAAATAAATGCTATTGTAGAAAAAGCACCTTTGTGGAATATTAGCATCATTGCTGGAATTCCGAGTTGGTGTATCATGTTAATGGAGCGCATAATAGAACGATATAAATTAGACAATATCCATCAAATGTGGCCTAATTTGGAAGTTTATGTCCATGGTGGCGTATTTATTGAACCCTACAAAAAACGATTAGAGAAATTAAGTGATAAACCTATTTTTCTTCTGGATACCTACTTGGCAAGTGAGGGTTATTTTGCTTATCAAATTTCTCCATCTAAAAAAGGGATGCGGCTTTTAGTGGAAAATCAAATATTTTTTGAGTTTATTCCTTTCACCTCAGACTTTTTTGATGAAAATGGAGAATTAATTTCCAAATTCAAAGCGCTCACCATAAGTGAAGTAAAAGAAGGAGTGGATTATGCCCTTGTTATATCTACCAATGCCGGATTATGGCGTTATTTAATTGGTGATTTGGTTCGATTTATAAATATAAATGAACGAGAAATCATTATCACAGGTAGAATTAAACAATTTTTAAGTTTGTGTGGAGAACATTTATCATTAGACAATATCAACACTGCATTAGCTAAGTTAAGTAAAAGAGAATTCCCAATTGAGCCCGAATTTACCATTTTCGCCAACATAGCGTTACAAAGCCATCATTGGTATATAGAAACAAAAAAAGACAACTTAAATGCTGAATTATTAATTCAAAAAATTGATGGTATTCTTTCTAAAATAAACGATGACTATTATTCTGCCCGGAAATACACACTTCAAGCACCAAAAGTTACTTTACTTCCAGAGGGAACGATGTATAAATTTATGCAAAGTTCAGGTAAAATTGGTGGGCAAAATAAAATGCCAAGGGTATTGAACGATAAACAAGCAAAGCAATGGACGGCATTTTTAGAAGAAAAAGGATTATAATCTTTTACCTTTAAAAATCGACTTTTTCATTGTGGTATAGCTGAATGAAAATTCTAATGAACTGCGATATGCTGCAGCAATTCTTCCAAGTTCTTGATCATAAGAGACACCGAAACGATAGTTTCCAAAATCCAAGTAGCAAGCAGGAATTAATGCTCCCGTCGATCTGAAATAAAGTCCTGTACTTAAAGTTTTTTCATGTTTTAATCTTGTAATTTGAGATGAGCCCTTAAATTTCAATTTATAAAAAGCTCCATAAAGACCTTCGTAATGTTTTCCTTGAATAAATTGAGCCACTTTAATCTCCAGGCTCATATTAGAACTTAATCCGAAGGCGGACTCGACATGTAATCCATATTTGGCATAGAGATGATCCACTGCTAAAGCATTGTACCTTAATTTAGGCTGATTTATATGCTGAATAAAACCCCCAATATTTATTTTTTTTTCTTTACTTGAACTTCCTCTACTGGATTTATCGAAAGAATAATTTACTCCAATTCCTGCATCTAAATAACTAAAGGATGCTAATTGATTGGGCTCATCAACTGCAATAGTAGGATCAAAGATAGAACCGTTCCATTGAGAGTAAAAAGAAAGATTCGAAAAATCAGCATTTCTATTATTGAAAGAAGTTTGTAGCCCGGCAGACAAGCGATGTCCTCTCGCTAGTGGAATATTTCCACTAATAGAAATACCACCACAGGTCATGCCAAATTTTGAATCTCCACCTGCGTCATTCATGAAAAATAATCCAATTCCACCGAATGCCTTATTTTGATGTCCCGATTTTCCAATTGTAAATTCTGCCGAGGTCATGGTTGTGATAAACTTTGTACCTGCACCAATCCACTGATTCCTATTTTGAATGCTAATGCGTTCAAAGCCTTCAAAATTTCCAACAGTTGCAGGGTTCGTTATCATCAAAGATTTATCATATTGTGTAAAATGATAATCCTGCGCAACAAGCACAATTGGAAGTATGAAGAAAGAAATGATTACAAGTACTAACCTCATCGAATCAAAGTGATATTTCCGGAAAGCGTTTCTTTTTTTCCATTTAAATAAACAACATCTACTATATAGGCATAAACCCCGGAATTACATGTCATACCTTTAAAGGATCCATCCCATTTGAAATTCTTTTGGGTGGAAGAATACATTGTATTTCCCCATCGATCAAAAACGCTAAAGGTAAAGGAGGCAACATCCATCCCAACGATGATTGAATAATTATTGTTTTGTTCATTTCCTACACCATTGGGAGAGAATGCTGTTGGGATATGAATTCCCATAGAGCAATCTGGGGAAGTAGTATTTGGATCACATTTATCAAGTGGATTGGATCCATTGGTAACTTCTGCACCGTCACTAATTCCATCACCATCGGTATCAGGATTGGTTGGATTGGTCCCTAAAACACCTTCTTGAGCATCTGTCAAGCCATCGCCATCAGTATCAATTTGACAACCTGGCAAGGTATCATCTGGATCGCATGGATTGAGAGGATCTGTTCCATTAAGTACTTCCGTTCCATCGTTGATGCCATCTCCATCGGTATCAGGATTTGAAGGATTGGTTCCATTAGCATTTTCTTGACTTGTTGTCAAGCCATCACCATCTAAATCACAATTAGGGGAATTTGGATTTGGAATACAAGGGTCCGTATTGGCTGGATCTTGTTCATTAAAAACACCATCGCCGTCAGTATCAAGTATCGAAGAATCCAAGGCATCAATAATTCCATCTCCATCTGTATCTAATGGAACAGATGGATTTGCGCCAATTTCAATTAAGTCATTTTCACCATCGCCATCCGTATCGGGATTATTAGGATCTGTTCCTGCAAGTACTTCATCTACATTTAATACTCCGTCTCCATCCATGTCTGGATTGTCTGGAATAAATACAGCAACGATATTTTCTGGTCCCATGACAGCAATACTGTTGGTGTCTTGCGCAATAGGTAATGCTAATGGTCCAGTGGTATAGGTCCAATGGCTAAATACATAACCGACATTTGCTTTGGCTACCATATTGGTTTGAATGCCCCCAAAATAAGTAGTTGACCATGGATAGCTGGGTGCCCAGATAGAATTAACTTTAATAGTTCCTGCATTTACTGGAGTAACATCAAAGGTTACAGGAAAAGGTCCTGTTAAAGAATAACAATCAATAAGTCCTTGCTCCAAGGCTAAACACCTAGCATTAATAAAATTCCTGAGTGTTTGAACTTTAGATTGCCACCCAGAGTAAGTTCCTCCCCATTTCGCGCAATGTGCTGTCATTTCAGGTCCAATTTCATTGACCATACTATCGAGAAGCATAATCATGGTATCACAAGAAAAATTGGTATTGATCAAATCAATGTAACGAGTGATATAATATTGTTCCACTGCTGGATTTTCGAGGATAAGCTTTTCTAGTATTGCGGTGTGTCCTTGCCCTCCTGGATTCGGTAAGTTTTCAGCATTACAAGGGTCTGCATTGGCGCTCGGATCAGGAATTCCTGTATAATTGATATAGTGTCCAAAAGTGGCATCCATATCCCATAGCGCATAGCGCCATTTTTTCTTATCGCCATTTAGATTAAGGCCACGCCACCAAGCTGTATTCCAGTTGAGCCAATCTTGATTAACCACATACGAGTTTATCATAAAATAATCACAAAGCGATTCCCAATTTAGCAAACTATCGACATAATTAAAGTTGGTTGGATTAGCCATGCTATTAGTAGCAATATAATTCTTTAAATTATTCCAATCCGGCAAGGCATTTGGTGCACCATAATCTTCCCAGGTACCTCCCCAAGTTTTTAAGTAGTGTAAATTAAATTTATCTTGGTTGTAATAATAATCAGTGTAATCGCCATCGTCAGCTTTTTCTCTTATTTCATAAACCCCCCAATACTGACCATTAAGATAAAGTACACAAGGTCTCCAGGTGCGCTCGTCGAGTTTCAAATCCGCTTTTATCGATAATTCATGAACAAATGCATCTCGAATATGGGCACCGTTTTCAAATGGATAATTGTCACTTGCTCCTGGTTTTAGAATTACGCGTTGAAAATTATCTCTTGATTTTTCTGGAAAAATAACATGCTCTAAATCGCCATTGTAGCCGTATTGGTCACGCATAACAAAATCAAATCCACGCTGAGGGTAACTCCAAGAATCATTACCGTGCTTATTAAAATCTCCTTGTCCCTCATCAATAAATACCCCATTATCCTCAAACAATTCGAAGGAGCCAACTGGGGTGATTTGAGATCCTTGGAGCAAGGTGTACACGCCTTGGCTACAAACAGACACAACTGGAATAGAATGACTAACATTTATAAAATAGGAGTTTGTCGCAGTGAAAGAAGGTAAATTGGTGCTAAATGCTGTTGCTCTTAACACCTTTGTTGTGGTAATTGGTATCGGCGTTGAATAAATTGGAGAAGTAACCAATGGATCTGATCCATCTAAGGTATAGCGAATCGTTGCGGAAGGGTCAGGACAAGAAATAGTAATCGATTGTGACGCGGGATAAAAACCTGCTTGCAAATTGAAAACAGGCGTTGGCGTATAAAAATTAACGGCACCGCTATTATTTGCATTTGGAGTTGGGGTGGTAAAAAGACTAAAAGTAGCTGCTCCATTGGTAGTTCGACCAACAGAATGGTTGGACTTTGTCATGTGAACAATTTTAAAAGAATCTACTACTATCAATGATGGATTTAAGAGAATAATCCAATCTCCTTCAGTCTGAGAAAGGTTAAAATTTGGATGATATTCATTACCATTTACTAAATTTCTTTTGGTACAAAAGGCCATTTTAAAACCATTTGCAGCAATTGTTCCGCTAGGAATTTGCCATTTAGTAAGATTAGTAGCCTTGTCTGATAAATACCAACCTGTAAGATTAATAGCAGTTCCGGTCGTATTATAGAGCTCGACCCAATCTTCTTTTTGACCGTAAGCATCATTGATTCCAGTTATATTAGAACAAGAATATTCATTGATTAGAACTTGTCCAAAACTTAGGGAAGTACTGAAAAAAATAAGAATAAAGAGTAGTTTTTTTATCATTCTAGCAAGTTTAACATGAATCAGTATACTAATCAGTTGAAATTATAAATAACATTTAACTTGACGCATCTAATATTAAAAAGTTGTTAATTTTACCTTAAAAATAAACTATTATTATGAAACTGTTAATTAAAATTGTGTTTATTACATTAATTGCCTTTAGTTTTCTAGGTTGTACTAAGGTGGAAGGCTTAGGTGGAAAGGCTATGATCACTGGGAAATTAAGTGGTCAATTTTATAGTGACAAGCAATTGACTTTATTTAATGGGACGGGAGTTCTTGCTGACGAGGATGTTTATATTGTATATGGGACTGGGGACACTTATTTTGATGATGATATAAAATCTAGTTATGACGGAAGTTTTCAGTTCAAGTACCTTAGGCCAGGTAAATACACTGTTTTTGTATATGAAAATTGTTATCCTTGTTCCTCATTACAAGAGGTGGTATTAACAGAGATAGAAATCACCTCTAAAGATCAGGTGGTAGATCTAGGGACCATTACCCTGAAGAAAAAAATCTAAGTTCAATGCGATCTCTTTTATTATTAAGCATATTCTTCACCAGCTTTAGTTTTGGGCAAACCAATGTCTTTCAGACATGGACAGAAACCGGTACTAAATTAGCCTTAAGTAAGCGCGTTACTATTGGATTAGATTGGACGAATCGTATAGGAGAAAATGGGTTTGCAACTGTATTTCCTCAAATGAATTTTAAATATAAAGTATGTGATTGGTTTCGGCCTTCTATTGATTTTCGATATGTAATGAAAAAACAATTAGACGCTACTTATCGAAGTTACAGTAGGATAAATTTTAATAGCCAATTCAACTATCAAAAAAAACGCTTGTCTGCTGGTTTAAGATTCAGATACCAATACCAATTTTCAAATCTGAATTCAGAATATGATCCGGAATTTGATAAAGCATTTAGAATAAAATCGAATATTGAATACGATATCAATAACAGTATAATATCTCCCCTCGTCAGCGTTGAATTCTTCTATGATCCAAATTATTCTGATTTGGGCAGGAGATTCAATGAAATTAGATACTTTATTGGAGGAAGTTTAGACCTAAATAGTCCGCATCAGATACAAATTGGCTACATGTTTAATCAAAAAATTAATCTTCCAGCTCCTGTAAATAAGCAGATATTGAGTCTTAGCTATGTTTATAATGTCAAATTGTATAAGGACAAGAAGAAGGTGAAATCAACGGGTGCCAAAAACGCAAGTAGGGATTTATAATTTAATCTTGGTAACGATTTTCAAGTAGCCGATTTTCAACAAATGCTAAATTTTCCTCTTTTTTTACTTGACGCGTAGCGATAGAAGTTGTGCTAAAATATCTGTGTTGTTTCAGGAAGACTACTTGAATCTCATCCCAAGCGCGATCACTGGTAATTTTCCCCATTTTCCGTAATTCTTGTCGCAAGCGATCTGAGATAAGTTCAAAATCGTCTCTTCCAAGATAATCAAGATCAGCATCACACATAATTTCCTGCAATTTATTTACAGGTTTATGAGGGATTTCTGTTACATAAATAAGTGCGACAATAGTTTTTATATGTTGTTCTGTATATCCATATTTGGGTAAAATCTCTAAGGCCATTTGAGCACCAATCGCCTCATTACTATCATATTGTTTAATAAACCCTGCATCATGAAAAAGTGCAGCTGTTTTTAATAAGAATAAGCCTTCGTCAGTTACGCCTTCAATTAGTGCAATCCGCTCGACTGCTTTTACAACATCTTTAGTATGTTTAACTGAATGATATAGGAGATCTTCAGACAATCCAACACTTAACTTTTTCAGAATTTGATGTTCCACTTTATAATATTTTATATTACTAAAAAAGTGTAATTGAACAATTTGATAAAACCTATCATTTGGTATGAGTCCCTCGCCATGCTCTGATAATTCAGGCTTAATGCGATGCACGACATACATATCAACTAGTGTTTTAGATTTGGTCTGAGCTTTCCCTTTAAATTCACATTCAAAATAAGGCTCCACAAACAAGAAGGTATTTCCGGAAACCGTTACTTTTCCTGGTTCAGAAAGCATTTCCATGCGCTGTGCTTGATTTACGGTAGCGCCCCAAACATCATAAGCGATTTTTAATTTTCCAATAACACCAGTGGTAACAGGACCCGTATTTATTCCAATTCTCAAACTCCAATAATCCTTATAATTTGCAATGGCTTCATACTTAAGTTTCTGCATATAATGCTGCATTTGGAGCGCTGCAATACAGGTGTCAATTGGATGGGTAGAGTTTTTTTCAGGAATTCCCCCCGCAACCATATAGGCATCTCCAATTGTTTTTATTTTCTCTAGATTATTGGCGACAGAAATCGCGTCAAATTTTTTGAAAATAATATCAAGTTTTGATACCAAGCGAGTGGGCGACATGGATTCAGCAATTTTAGTAAAACCAACCACATCAGTAAACATTACAGAAACGGATTCATAAGCCTTTGCTTGCACCTTCCCACGCATTTTTAACTCTTTAATGACCTCTAATGGAAGCGCGTTTTTAAGCCATTGTTCTGCTTTCTCCTTCTCTTTCATTAAGAGTCCCTGTTGCTCAACAACCTTATTTTTTTCTTCCTTTATCAGTTCATTTTGAATTTCAATTTGTGTCTTTTGATCTCTAATCTCTTTTGTACGCTTTGCAATTTTTACTTCCAGCTTCACTTTGTCACGGCGTACATGTTCTATTCTTTGCTTGATCATTACAAGAACTACAAGACCAGTTACAATTATAATGATGGTCCAATACCACCAAGTTGCCCAATAGGGAGGGTTTATTTTAAATTCTAAAACAGCTGGCTGGCTTGACCAAGGGCCATCGCCGATTTTAGCAAAAATTTCAAGGTGATATTCGCCTGCGGATAAGGCATTAAAATTTAAATCATTCGTCAGTGAAAAATTCTTACTATCAATTTGGTCCCCGACTAAAATATACTTGTAATTGATGAGCGAGGGAGCCGTTAGATTACTTGCTTGAAAATGAACTGTAAAACTTCTTTGATGGTAATCTAATTCTATTTGATTATTGTTTTTGTTTTTTAGTGAATAAGCATTTATGATTTCCCCTTTAGGATGCGCTTTATTTGGATCAATCGTTATTTTAATGATGCTCAGCTCGGTGATAAGGGAATTGTTATTAATTTCATTCGGATTAAAATGACTGTAGCCATAAATACCTCCAAAGAAAAGCTCACCATTGAGCGCGCGGAAGTAGGCATTTGAATTAAATTCATTACATACTAAACCATTAATTTCATTGAATTTTTTAATTTCATTTGTTGCTGTATTTATCGACGCCAATCCACGATTGGTACTCATCCAAATATCCTTATTTTTTCCTGGTAAAATTGCATAAATAACATTATTGGGGAGGCCTTCCTTTTTGGTAAAAAGCTTCATGGAATTATTCTTTGTATTGAGTTGAATAAGTCCCGAACCTAGGGTTCCGATATAATATTCATTTTTTCCTGTTTGATAAATTGAAGTAAGCAAATCTTTTGTCAGACTCATTATTTTCTCATTCAAAAAATAGGGGTGAATTAGTTTGCGTTTAGCATCATATAAATTTAATCCGCCATTACTTGTTGTAAACCAAAATTTACCGAGTTTATCTTTATAAATATTTCTACATACTCCTTTTGAAATAGTGCTTTTTGGATGAAGATTGTCGTGTTCAAATACTTCAGTTTTATGCGTCTTAGTATTATATAACAGAACGCCTGCATTGGTCCCAATGAAAAACTGATCATCGCTCCATTTCACAATCGAGTAGATGCGTTTATGCAGTCGTTGAGGCTCTTTTAATTTAAGGTCGATTTTTTTGAAAGTCCCTGCATTTGGAATAAACTCATAAAGTCCATCAAAACAACCAAAGAAAATAGTACTGTTATTTTTTGGGGTCATGCAAAGAATCGAAGCATCTGTATTAAAAGCAGTATTTTGACCTTTGTTTTTTTGGAAATGCTGAAAAACTCCAGTTTGCCTATTTACTCTTGAAATTCCAAGATCGGTTCCAATATACATATAGGTACCTAATTCACAGAAACTCCAAACATTTTGAGACGGTAATCCTTTTGTTAAATCACCACTAGGCCCAACCGAATAGAAGCCTCTTTCTTTTGGATTAAAACTAGAAAGTCCTCTTTCGCTTCCTATCCAATATACCCCAGATTGATCCACTGTTAAACAGGATAGATTGTTGTTTAAGAGCGTATTTTTTTGAAAAATATCTTCGGTACAATTAACAATATTTCCTTTTTCACTATATTGAAAAAGGCCTTGTCGTGCCGTAGCGAAATACCAAATTGATTGATGTTTTTCTATTCCAACGATTGCAGATGAAATAACTGAATTCAGATTTTTAAAAGCAAGAGTTGTTTTCTTTTGTGCAAAATTATAAGTGTAAATACCTTTATTGGTTCCGAAATAAATTTTTTGGTCCCCTTTAATGGCATAGATTGAAGAGATGCTTAGTCCACCATTTTGCCAAAGAGGGTGACTCTTAATTGATCTTAACGATTCACTTGATTTTGACAGATAAGACACCGCGTTATTGTCATGGACAAAGACCATTTTCCCGTCAGGGCAGGCATATATAAATTGTACTTTAAGTTTTTTTATCGATTTTGGTGGACTAACAAATTTATTTATTTTAACATCGAAACAATAAAGAAGATTCCCTTGTGCAAGTATCCATAATTTATCTTCTTGATCAATTACTAAATGTTCAATAAATAAAGCACCTCTATTATTGAGAAAATGGGTTTTAAATTCTTCTTTAACAGGATTGAAAGAAACCAAACCATTTGCAGAACCAAACCAAAGCATTCCATTCTTGCTTTTTGCAGAAGAAGTAATATAGGAACTTGCTAAACCTTTAGAATTTTCTCTATTGAAAACTTGGAAATTTTGGCCATTAAATTGATTAAGACCTTCTTGCGTACCTACCCAAATACTGTGCTGTTGATCTTCTATAACAGTAGTAACAAAACTTTGGGACAGGCCATCTGCAATAGCATAATTGGTAAATCTGATATCAGATTGACCATAAACTGAGTAAGCAGTTAGAAACAGGAATAGGTAAAAATATTTCAAATATTTTCTTTGTAGTTGTTGATAGAGTCTGCATGTTCAACACTTGGACACATCTCTACAGCATACAAATTTAAAGAAAGAAATGTAATCTATAAAAAAAAGGGAGCTAAAAGCTCCCTTAAAAATTAAATAGAAATTATAATTAATACCGCCCTGTGCTTTTATTGATAGGTTGCTTACTTTTTTGAACATTAAATCCAACATTCACACCTGCGTAACCACCACCTTTTTGTGAAGAATAGAACAAATTAACAGGTATATTTAAGGCTCCAGCTCTAAAGGTTCGCCCAAAAGCAAAGACGAAACTCGTGTTAATTTTCTTGGTTCCTCTTCTATCCAAATATGAATTATAATTATAACTACTATTAAATGAAGTTGCACTTGGTGCTTGGAAAAAACCATTCACTTGATAGGCAGGATCGTTTCCATAGGTGTCAAGTGCATATTGATCCCAATCAGATTCAGAAAAATAACGATTTGGAGTACCAAAATTATTGTCTTTATCAAAGAAACCATTTGCGACTGTTTTAACACTAAAACCAGGTCCAAAGGCAAATTCCCAGCCGCCTTTTCCAAAACGAAAACCATTCATAATGGTAATCGAAGGAATGAATTGACCTTGTTCTAAACCAGAAACATTAACGATTCCTTCAATTAATGCTGAGAAATTTTCTGTTCCAACATATTGTCCTTCTAATTGATATCCGATCATACTGACAGCTGGAGCAATTCCTAATCCTCCTTGATCCTCGGATCGTGTAGCAAATTCATTTAGGGAACCTGTTAGCATAGCAACTCCAACCCTAGGGCCTGAATTATTAATCTTACCCACATTATTAGAGGTAATCACTTCATTTTTGAAAGAAAGTTTGTCTGATAATACTTTATCAACTGAAATGCCATTCATTTCTTTCAAAACAATTTCAATCATGCGTTGCAATTCAAATTCTTGATTATCAAATTCTTTTACCGAGGATTTAAATATGCTTTGATTTTTCACATCTACAATTTTTACAGAAACTACTATTTTGTTCCCTAAACCATCAAAACTACCACATGCCACGAAATCCACTTTAAGTTCTTGTCCCATCTTGCCTAAGCATCGTTGTCCAAAACAACCTGTCCTAAATTCATCGCTTACTTTAAGGACATCCGCCATGTCAAATTCATCGTAAACCTTATACTTTGCCATTTTAATTAATTCCAAGCGCATCATTTTAGCGGCGGATTCTGGTTTAATGGTTAGATTATTAACATAAGGGCTTGCTACTGCAATAGAAGGAGCGTCTGTACTTTGTGCTCCTAAGGTAAAACCAAGAAGCAATGTCGAAATAAATAAAAGTTTTGTTTTCATATTTTTAAATTTTATAAGTCAAAAGTAGTGGGTTAATGCCCCTACATCCAAACTGAATTTTCTAAGTGTAAGCCTTTCACTTGCTTATTTCGCAAGTGAATAAAGTTTTAAATAGTAAAGAAATTATTAGTCATGAAGTCCCTTGAGCGCGAAGATGGCGAACCCATAAAATCCTGCTATAAATGAGCTAAAAAAAGTGATTTTGGCGACTTTTCTTTTTTTCTTTTTCATCCCAATTTCATATCCATTTCTATAAGTTGGATTTGTAGTTAATAATTTGTCATTGGGATTGTTTAAGGTATGCATCATTTTAGGTGGGGAAAGCATTATCGCTATTGCAGGAATTGCGGGTAATATAAAGATTGATGTAGCACCAAAAATCACCTCTCCTATAATTACACCTGGATCAATTTTATAAAATAATTTAGCATCCTGAGTACCTAAGGTATAATAATCAATTGTATCAATTTTAGCGGCATTTGTTACGCCTTGATCATTTACCAAAGTATTTTGTGATAAAGACATTAGTGAGTTGAATACAAGCACATATAATAAAAGTAAATTTTTCAATTGAGAAGGTTTTAGAATCCAAATATCTTCCTTATATCCCTCAATGCCAAACTGATATGACGAACTAAGTAATTAGGACTTGCGTTAAACGCAGTTATTCAAATTCAAGATCTGCTTCAATTTTCTTTTTAAATGCGCGAATCATTTTATCATAATCAGCAAAATATTGTTGCCTTGCTTTTTCGTTTACAACACTCAATAAACTAGAATTGGCCAATTGTTTATC
>CANLAQ010000020.1 GCA_947488235.1 Flavobacteriales bacterium
GATCAAGGAACGGTAACGGTGATTCAAAATCCAGTAGCAGCCTTGAGTGGTGCAACAATCTGTAATGGTCAATCTACAACCTTAAATGCTTTGCCAAATGGAGCCAATTATTCATGGTCACCGGGTGGAGCAACGACACAAAGTTTATTGGTAAGTCCTACCACAACGACTAATTATACGGTTACTGTGAGTATTGGTGGATGTCCATCTACAAGTGCTACAGCTTCTGTGATTGTTAATCCAGTTCCTTTAGTTTCAATTAATACACCAAATCCTATTTGTAACGGAAGCAGTTCGAGTTTAACCGCAAGTCCAGATTTGCCAAATGGTACTTTCATATGGTCTCCAGCAGGACAAACTACAAATACTATTAATATTAGCCCAACTGTAAATACACCTTATTCTGTTATTTATACACTAAATAATTGCAGTAGTATTCCAGATACTGTCATAGTTGTTGTTAATCCTGTACCAACGGTTTCATTCAACGATACTACCATATGCTTTGGACAGAATGCGACCTTAAGTTCAATTGTGAATCTTCCAAATGGAACTTATTTATGGTCTACGGGTGAGACAACAAGTCAAATTAATGTTGTTCCATCGGTAACTACAATATACACTTTACAATACACTTTAAATGGTTGTACTGGTTCATTTACTGATACTGTATTTGTTAATAGTATTCCTAATGTTACGCCTCAAGCCAATCAAACCGTTTGTTATGGAACTCAAGCTTGTATCAACGCTTTGGTGACACCTGGTGGAGGAACTTTCCAATGGTCTGGTTTAGGAGTAATTCCTCCTGCCAATAATTCAGCACAATTGTGTGTAACGCCTCTTACTGGAAATCCAAATGTAAACGATACGATTCCTTATCAAGTCATTTATACAGTCAATGGTTGTTCCGATACTGCGAGTACTAATATTATTCTTAAATTAATTCCAACAGTTAGCGCATGGGCAAATTTTGATACTATTTGTCCTGGTAATAGTAGTGAATTGTACAGTATAGGTTTACCAGGAATTAGCAATGGTCAAGTAGGTACCTATGCGTGGACACCAACATCTACTTTAAGTGTAAGTGTTGGAGATACTGTCACTGCAACTCCATTGTCTACAACCACTTATAATGTGATTTACACTTTGAATGGTTGTCCGAGTACTCCAGCAAGTGTGGTAATTACAATTGCTGCAGCACCACAAGTTGCGATTGTCAACAATCCAACAGGTTCAATATGTATAGGAGGGTGTGTTGTGCTTTCTGCTGTTCCAAGTGCAACGCTTGTGATTCCTTCAGGTTATGTGTGGAATACCGGTGCAACAACACAGTCTATTACCGTTTGTCCATTAGATACTACCAATTATTCTGTAATTGGAACGCTTGGAAATTGTGCTAGTCCAGTAGCAACCACCGTGATCAATGTGGTGGCAGATCCAATAATCAATACTCAGCCAATAATTGATACTATTATATGTGAAGGTGGAACTTATCCTTTAAGTTTTGGTGTAAGTGGTGGATTAGGGACGCCAAGTTATCAATGGTATTCAAATACTTCAAATTCTACAATTGGTGCAGTTCCAATCCCAGGGGCTACCGCATCAAATTTCTTACCTCCTGTCTTTGCTGTTGATGCCAATTACTTCTTTTTCTGTGAAGTCGTTTACCCTGTTCAAGGTTGTAATACATTAATAAGTGACATGGCTGAAATTGTGGTGATTAACGACCCTATTGTTACTACTGCTCCAAATAGTGCGCAAATTATGTGTGTTGGTGGAATTGTTGAGTGTTTAGTTCCGACCGTAACTGGTGGAATTGGATCAAATAATTATTCTTGGTTCCAATTTACCCCAACATCGATCACTTCCGTTTCAAGTACAGAAGTCTTTTGTCCAGAAACGGATTCAGCTGGAACCTTTGTTTATGGTTTAGTAGTGAGTCAGTCCGGAATTGGATGCGTGTCCTCAACTTCACTGTTTGATACAATTCAGGTAGTTCCAGATCCAATCTTAACAATTAGTACAACAGATGTAATTTGTAATGGTGGCGCTGTTGCTGTCTACTCCTATTTAAATCCAAATTCACCTGGATTGGGAGCTACATCTTATCAATGGCAACAAGCTAGCCCTCCGGGAAGTGGCTTTGTTAATATACCTGGCGAAACGAATGATAATTATAATTCTCCTGAGTTATTTGCTTCTGTAGATTATCAATTAATTGTTACTCAAGCAGGAAACGGTTGTAATGCAGTTTCTAATGTGGAGCCTGTACTTGTGGTTTCAGATCCAGTAATGCAATTGAGTTATGATCCATTTGGATGCGTTGGAACCTACAATCAAATTGATGTAAATATTTTGGGTGGAACTGGTTCTTATGTAATTAGTTGGTTCTCTAATGATACCTCATTAAATACCGGCGGTAATTTAGTGGGTGTAGAAAATGATTTATCTTTTACAACAACTGGTTTCTTTGCAGAAGAAACATATTACTATTATGCTCAATTATCGATGTCCGGATTAGGATGTGATGGAGATACAAGTATGGTCGCTACAATTCAATCTATGAATTGGGCAAATGCTAGTTTTGATGTTGATTCGTATCAAAATTCTATATTAAATCCAACTTTTAGTTTCACCAATACTTCAACAAATGCAACTGCTTATGCATGGGATTTAGGGGAGTGTTCAACTTCAAGTGTTAGCTTATTCGCTACACCAACACCATATTATAATGTAGGATCATTCAATCAATTAAATTATACTTATGGATGTGAACCTGGATATTATGAGGTAACCCTGATAGCAAACAATCAAGGATTCTGTCCAGATACTGCCATGGCGACAATACAAATTTATGATGATGTATTGTTGTATGTTCCCAATAGTTTCACTCCAAATGGAGATGGTATGAATGATGTTTTTCATCCTGTAATTACCTCAGGTATTCGTCCTAACACTTATTCTTTCACGGTATTTAATCGATGGGGTGAAGTTGTTTATCAAACCAATGATCCAATTGATGGATGGGATGGTTTCAAAAACAATAAACTTTGTCAGGATGGAACCTATACTTGGTTGATTAAATTCTTCCATTCTCAAAATGGCGATGCTAAAGAATTCGTTGGGCATATTAATTTACTTAAATAATCCATTAGCGATCTTATTGCTATGACTAGGGAATTTTTATCTTTGTATCAAAATTCATCGTATGTCATTGAAATGTGGAATTGTTGGTTTGCCAAATGTAGGAAAGTCGACCTTGTTTAATTGTTTGTCAAATGCAAAGGCGCAAGCTGCAAACTTTCCTTTTTGTACCATAGAACCTAATATTGGAACTATTTCTGTTCCTGATCCTCGTTTAGAAGTTCTTGAAGCAATCGTTAATCCTGATCGCGTTATGCCAACAACTATGGAGATTGTTGACATTGCAGGTTTGGTAAAAGGCGCTTCTAAAGGGGAAGGTTTAGGAAATCAGTTCTTAGCCAATATTCGTGAAACAGATGCTATTATTCATGTGTTACGCTGCTTTGATGATGGAAATATCATTCATGTTGATGGAAGTGTAAATCCAATCAGAGATAAAGAAATAATTGATATTGAATTACAATTAAAGGATTTAGATACTATTGAGAAAAAAATATCTAGTTTATCACGCGTATTAAAATCAGGTGATAAGGATTCTTTGAAAGAGAATGAATTAGTACATAAAATAAAAGAAGGTTTAGAAAAAAGTATTTCTGTAAGAGGTTTGGATTTTACAGCTGAAGAAAAAGAAATAATTCAAAAATTTCAATTGATTACTTCAAAACCTGTTCTTTATCTTTGTAATGTAGATGAAGCTTCCGTTAAATCAGGAAATGCTTATGTAGATCAAGTTAAAGCTTCCGTTCAAGCAGAAAATGCAGAAGTACTCGTAATTGGTGCTAAAATCGAGGCAGATATTACTGAATTAGAGTCTTTCGAGGAACGAAAAATGTTTCTTGATGAATTAGGATTGGAAGAGCCAGGTGTCAATAGACTGATAAGATCTGCATATTCTTTGCTGAATCTACAAACTTATTTTACCGCAGGTGTAAAAGAGGTTCGTGCTTGGACTATCTATAAAGGAATGACTGCGCCGCAAGCTGCAAGCGTTATCCACACTGATTTTGAAAAAGGATTTATTCGGGCTGAAGTGATGAAATATCAAGATTTTACTACCTTAGGTTCTGAAGCAGCAGTTAAAGAAGCTGGGAAATTTAAGGTGGAAGGAAAAGAATATATCGTAGAAGATGGAGACATCATGCACTTTAGATTTAATGTCTAATTTATAATTGTGAATATGATAAAAGCAAATGATCCTAATTTATGTTCATGGATTTCTTATTCTAAGGAATCTGATTTTCCAATTCAAAATATTCCCTTTGGTGTCTTTTGTCCAGAGGATCAACATCCACGAATCGGAAGTAGAATAGGGGATAAGGTGATTGATTTATATGCATTATTTCGCCTAGGGTATTTGAATGATTTGAATCTAAAGGAGTCTGATTTAAATTCTGATTCTTTAAATAATTTAATGAAGCATGGTAAACATACGGTTCATTTATTAAGGGAAAGAATTTCAAGTATTTTTGACATCAATAACGCTGAACTAAAAGAAAATTCTGAACATCAATTAGAAGTTTTATTTGATGAAAGTCAAGTAAATATGTTGCTTCCTGTGCAAATTGGAGATTACACTGATTTCTATTCAAGTAAAGAACATGCTACAAATGTTGGCATCATGTTTAGAGACCCAGCCAATGCTTTGCTACCCAATTGGCTATGGATTCCTGTTGGTTATCACGGTAGAGCATCTTCTGTTGTTGTTTCTGGAACAGACTTTCATCGACCAAAAGGTCAAATTAAACCCAATGATAATGAGGATCCCATCTTTGGTGCTTCGCGTCAGGTTGATTTTGAATTGGAAATGGGTTTTATAACTTATGATGGCGTTCCTTTAGGTGATTCTATTCCAGTTGAAGAGGCTGAAAATTATATTTTCGGAATGTGCCTGTTTAATGATTGGTCTGCAAGAGATATTCAGAAATGGGAATATGTACCTCTTGGGCCATTTTTAGGCAAAAACTTTGCCTCTTCTATGTCTGCATGGATTGTCACCATGGAAGCATTGCAACCATTTAAAGTAGAGGGTCCTGCTCAAGATCCAAAGGTTTTATCATATCTACAATATAAAGAATCTTCCTCATACGATATTAGTTTACAAGTTGCAATAGCAACAGAAAAGGGTGAAGAAACGGTTGTTTCTAATTCAAATTTTAAATACATGTATTGGAATATGGCGCAGCAATTAGCCCACCATACGGTAAATGGATGTAATGTAAGAAGAGGAGATTTAATGGGTTCAGGAACTATTTCAGGACCTACACCAGATTCTTATGGTTCTATGTTGGAACTTGCTTGGAAAGGAACTAAACCTATTTTAATGCATGATGGTTCAGAACGAAGATTTATTTTGGATAACGATACCGTTATTATGCGTGGCTTTTGTCAAAATGAAAAATATAGAATTGGCTTCGGACAAGTTATTGGAAAGGTACTCCCTGCTAAATAATGGAAAAAATAATCCCTGTTTATGATGTTGAAAAGGAAAGAAAGGAAATTCTTAATGCTTTCCGTGGATTATTACGCTCAGTTAAAGATAGGAGTAAAGAGGATACGCGCTTAATTCGAAAGGCTTTTGATCTTGCTTTAGAAGCTCATAAGGATGTCCGAAGAAAATCAGGTGAACCTTATATTTATCATCCCATTGCGGTCGCAAGAATTTGCGCAGAGGAAATGGGCTTGGATTCTCCTGCAATTGTATGTGCTTTATTGCACGATACGGTCGAAGACACCTACATTACCCTTGAGGATATCGAAGACATGTTTGGTGCAAAGTCCAGAAGGATCATTAATGGTTTAACAAAAATCCCTGAAATATTTGATGAAAATTCTTCGATACAAGCGGAGAATTTTAGAAAGATGATCTTAACCATCTCAGATGATTTTCGTGTGGTATTGATAAAATTAGCCGATCGTTTGCACAATATGCGAACACTAGGAAGTATGGCGCCTGAAAAGCAGTTGAAAATTGCTTCAGAAACTAAATTTCTTTACGCACCATTGGCACACCGTTTTGGTTTATATTCAGTCAAAACAGAGCTGGAAGACCTTTCACTAAAATATTGTGAGCCTGAAATTTATGCTCAAATTGAAACGAATCTAAAGAGTACTCAAGATGTCCGAGCTCGATTTATTCGTCGTTTTATGTCGCCAATTAGGGAAAATCTTTTGCAAGAAGGATATGTTTTTGAAATTAAAGCGCGGACAAAATCAATTTCTTCCATTTGGCGTAAAATGCAGTCTAAAGAAATTGCATTCGAAGAAGTTTTTGATGTTTTTGCCATTCGAATTATTCTTGAAACTCCATTGGAATTAGAGAAACAAGATTGTTGGAGAATTTATAGTATCGTTACAGATTACTATCAACCGAGTCCTGAACGCTTGCGCGATTGGATTTCAACACCCAGAGCTAATGGTTATGAATCCTTGCACACAACTGTTATGTCGCCACAGGGCCGTTGGGTTGAAGTTCAAATTCGCTCTAAGAGAATGGATGAAATCGCTGAAAAAGGTTTAGCAGCTCATTATAAGTATAAGGAATCTAAATCGGATGAAAGTAAATTTGATCGTTGGATTTCTGAGGTTAGAGATTTACTTGAAAATAATGATTCCAATGCTTTAGATTTTATCAACGAATTTAAATTAAATCTCTTTAATGATGAGATTTATATCTTCACCCCAAAAGGTGAATTGAGGGTCTTGCCTTTCGGAGCTACTATTTTGGATTTTGCTTATGATATTCATACCGATATTGGCGATAAATGCATTGGTGCGAAAGTAAATAATCGCTTAATGCCCCTAAGTTATCAATTGAAAAATGGTGATCAATTGGAGATAATTACTTCAGCCAAACAAAAACCTAATGAAGATTGGTTGAAATTTGTGGTCTCTGCTAGAGCAAAACAAAAAATTAAAGCTTCTCTTAATGATGAAATTAAGAACATTGCTCAAGATGGTAAGGAAATATTAGAAAGGAAATTTAAACAGTTCAATGTTAAAATGCTCTCTGAAAATATAACTTTTCTCGAAAAACATTTTGGATTACCTAGTGCTACTGAATTGTATTTCCGCATTGCAAAAGGAAAAATTGAAGTCTCGAAATTGAGGGAGCTAGATGTAATTAATGGGCTTTTTGTATCTAAAAAAGAGCAAGGAGTGAAACCAAAAGCGCACGATGCAGCATCAATAAATTCTCATGGAATTGATATTAAAAAGGATACGATTATTATTGGAGACGACTTTAAAGGTTTCGATTATCAGTTGTCTAAGTGTTGCAATCCTATACCAGGAGATAAAGTATTTGGTTTTATAACCATAAGTCAAGGAATAAAGATTCATAGAACCAACTGTCCCAATTCTGTTCAATTGATGTCTAAGTTTGCTTATCGATGTCTAAAAGCGCAATGGAAGTCACAGCAGTTAGTGGAGCGCATTGCTGCCATAAAAATTGTTGGAATTGATGGAATTGGTTTGGTGAATAAGTTAACTGATATTATTTCGAAGGAAAATAACATCAATATGAAAAGCATTTCATTTGATACAAATGACGGTGTCTTTGAAGGTCACATTAAAGTATTGGTCCTTGATACCAATCATTTAGAACAATTGACACAGAAATTTGAAGAGGTGGAAGGGGTGCAAAAGGTGATCCGTTGGGATACTGAAGATGAGATTGTCCTCTAATCAATTATTTTTTTGAATCATCGATTGCGGACTCTTTGGTCGTAGGGCATATTTCCAAGAAAATCCTTGAATAAATCGTTCTTCTTCTTTGATTTGGTCCATTGGATAGAATATTCCGTCAGGTTCGTCAAAATAAGTAACGCCTACTATTTCACCACTGTCCAAATAAAGTCGCAAATCTGAAGCATATAAGCGATTTAAGCCCATTCGTTTTTTAATGAATAAACTATCATTCTTTTCTTCCTGGATCGGATAAAAAATAGTCCATGCATTTCCCTGTATATCAGCTCTTTTCATTTCGTTGTTACTGAAATTGGATATGATTTTTCTACCGCTCAACTGATTGTAGTATTTTCCTGAATCTAATTCCATTAGAGCAGAAGCATTTCCTAATACAAAAGCACTAGTCAGTACACTGTCTTTAATGAAGGCGAGGATGGTGTCTCCTTTTAATTGGGTGTTCTTTGCCCAAATTACCGGGTCGTAAAACAAACTTAATTTTCCATTCGGATAATCATAATAGGCAGAATCTGATAAACATTGAATAGATTCTGAGAAGATTCGAACATGATGATTCCCTTTTAAGGCATTGGTATTTCCAAGCGAATCATCATATAATGATAAAGTGTCGGCATGTAGGAATAAGCTATCTCCTTTATTCATTTGAATTGCCAGTGCATGTCCTGTAATATAGGTTATCTTTTTTCCTTGGTTGCTATGAAATACATCGCTTCGCAGATAAAGTTCTTTTTCTTTCTCCCTTGCGTTGACATGTCCTCTAGCAGTAAAGACTTCTGGTTTGGCTTTGTAAAAAGCTGTATCACAGAAAATTTCTCTTTGCTTTTGAAGGATACTCACCCTTTGCATTAATTTCCCTTCTTCCGTTTTTACATTGTACCAACCGCGATCACATTTAATGGTAATACTGTCGTTTTTTATGACGGTTGGACCGAAAAATTGAGTGATTTGTTTTTCATAGGCAAATTGTAAAGTATCGGTAGTCATTGTTAAATCATTTTTCCTGTATTTGACTTTTCCGCTAAAGAAAAAACTCCCGATATTTGGATAAAAATACCCGTATTTACTCGTAATCATTTCGTTAGAAACGATACTCTCAATTTTCCCATTATTTCTATAGGTAGCTCTGCCAGACTTGGCGTCATAGTCTAAGGAATCTGAGGCTAATTTGTATTCATTGTCTCGAATACGAACATGTCCCCAAAGTTTCGCGAATTTATTGTTTCCATTGTAGCGGAGGGAATCGCAAAATAAATTAATGTCGTTTTTTTTGATTTGAACATTGCCATAGGCATGAACAATTTTCTTCTGTTCTTGGTAATGCGCCGAATCGCAATACATGGTATTACCCTGATAGGTGAAATTAACGGTACCGATGAGTCGGTGGATTCCGTCCTTTTTATTGAAAATAATTTTCTCAGTACCAGGTAATAATTGTAAGGCGTTATTTTGAGCAAAAAGCAGGAGCTTCAAAAAAAATGCGCCCAATAAAAGCGCATATTTAAATTTATTTTGAAGCAACATCATTTACTTTAATAAGGTTTGTTCGCGATCTGGACCAACAGAAACTACATTAATAGGAACATTAAGTTCTTTTTCTAAATAGGTAACATAATCCTTAAGTTCTTTTGGAGCATTAGCATATGATCTCAACTCCGTTAAATCAGTTTTCCATCCTGGTAAAGAAAGATATACAGGTTCGATTTCTAAATCATTGACATCAAAAGGAAAATCAACTACTTTTTCACCATTGATGATGTAATGAGTACAAACTTTAATTTCATCGAAAATACTTAAGATGTCTGCTTTCATCATACTTAATTCCGTAACACCATTAATCATAATAGCATAACGCATCTGAACTAAATCAATCCATCCACATCTTCTTGGTCTTCCGGTAGTGGCTCCAAATTCTCTGCCTTCTCTTCTAATTTCTTCACCAACTTCATCTAATAATTCTGTCGGAAATGGACCGCTTCCAACGCGCGTACAATACGCTTTGAAAATACCAATTACATCTCCAATCTTGTTAGGTGCAATACCTAAACCTGTACAAGTTCCTGCAGTTACGGTATTAGAAGAGGTGACAAATGGATAGGTACCAAAATCAATATCTAACATGGTTCCTTGAGCACCTTCTGCAAGTATTTTCTTTCCAGCCAATAGCGCTTGGTTTAAAAAATGTTCACTGTCCACTGCCTTCAATGTTTTAAGAACTTCTAGTCCTTCCATCCAATCTTTCTCAAGTGCTTTTAAATCATAAGAAAAATCATCATAATGACGCAGAATCCCTAAGTGCTTCTCAATTAACGCATCGTATTTCTCTTTGAAATTTGGAGAAAAAATATCTCCAACTCTTAGACCATTTCTTCCGGTTTTATCCATGTAAGTTGGACCAATACCCTTTAAGGTAGATCCAATTTTGTTCTTTCCTTTTGATGTTTCAGAGGCAGCATCTAGTAATTTATGCGTTGGCAAGATTAAATGTGCCTTTTTTGAAATAAAAAGTCTTTCTTGAAAATTGATATTAAAAGGTGCTAATTTGTCCATTTCTCCTTTGAAAATGACAGGATCAATAACAACTCCATTGCCCACTAAATTCAATACCTCAGGTCTGAAAATACCTGATGGGATAGTATGTAACACATGCTTTATTCCTTCAAATTCTAAGGTGTGTCCAGCATTGGGTCCGCCTTGAAATCGAGCGATTATATTGTATTTTGGGGTCAATACATCTACTACTTTACCTTTTCCTTCGTCTCCCCATTGTAAGCCTAATAATACGTCTACTTTCATTGATTTTAATTAAAATGATTTATTGCGTTTTCCTTTGAAGTGTATATGTTAAATACTTCGTGCATTTTTGTGATTTCAAATAATTTCGAAAGACCTGTATTCGGATTTAGCATTACTAAATCTCCACCATTAATACGAGCTCTTGTTAAAATCTTAACCATAAAAGCGATGCCACTTGAATTGGTATGGGTAAGCTCGGTTAAGTCAAATACTATATTCCAATTCCTGATGGAATCAAAAGCAAGTAACATGGGTTGAATGTCCTCGTCTGAAAGGATTTTACCACTTATAGTGAGGTAAGTTACTTTTTCTGTTTTAAGGGTGAATTCAATCATTTTTTTTGCTTTTTTATACCGTAGAAATAAAGAGAGTGATGCTGAATGTCAACATCAAATAGAGATTCAATTGTTGCTTTAATTTGTTGTATCCTTGGATCACAAAATTCCATTACCTCACCAGTATCAGTCAATACAACATGATCGTGCTGCTTAGATCCATGAGACTTTTCGAATTGAGCAATGTTCTTTCCAAATTGATGCTTGGTAACCAAATTACACGCCAGTAACAAATCTATTGTATTGTATAAGGTAGCACGAGAAACACGGTAGTTGTGATTTTTCATCTTAACATACAAGGCCTCAACATCAAAATGTCCGGTGTATTCATAGATTTCAGAAAGTATAGCGAATCGTTCAGGTGTCTTGCGGTGACCATTTTGCTCTAAATAAGCACTAAATATTCCCAATACGGTCTCTTGTAAATCCAAAGTAATGCGTTTGAAATCACGACAAATGTAACTATTTCTTTCCATGTAATAACTTTAGAAATAAGGGATTTATCAAGGTTTAATTAACAAATAAATGAACAATTATTTCATAGAGGAAATTCTATAAAAGATACTTAAATTTGCAAATGCTTAATGGAAAAAAAATATGCATTGTACTTCCAGCTTACAATGCTTCGGAGACGCTTGAAATGACCTACAATGAAATCCCTTTCGATATCGTGGATGAAGTGGTATTGGTGGACGATGCTAGTAAAGATCAAACAACGGAGCTTGGCAGGAAATTAGGAATCAAACATCTTATTCGTCATGAGGAAAATCGAGGGTATGGTGGAAATCAAAAGTCTTGTTATCACAAAGCCTTAGAACTCGATGCCGATATTATTGTCATGCTGCATCCAGATTATCAATATACGCCCAAACTCATTCATTCGATAGTTGGTGTAATTGCATACGATGTTTATCCTGTTGTACTCGGTTCAAGAATTCTTGGTAAAGGTGCCATTAAAGGTGGAATGCCTTATTATAAGTATGTAGCCAATCGTTTTTTAACTTTAGGACAAAATATACTCATGAGTCAGAAATTATCTGAATATCATACTGGATACAGAGCTTTCTCGAAAGAAGTTTTTGATTCAATTGATATCGAATTAAATTCGGATGATTTTATTTTTGACAATCAAATGATCGCTCAATTGTTCTATGCTGGATATGAAATCGGGGAAGTAACTTGTCCGACTAAATATTTTGAAGAAGCTTCATCCATCAATTTTAGCCGCTCTGTTAAATATGGATTCGGTGTAATTGGTGTTTCAATAGCATACCGCTTAGCGAAATGGGGGATTTTTAAAAATCCAATTTTTAATCTTAAAAAATAATTCTTAGCAATGGCTGACGATAAAAAAGTAATATTTTCAATGGTGGGTGTCTCTAAAGCAACTCCTCAAGGAAAACAAATTATTAAAAATATTTACCTTTCTTTCTTTTACGGTGCTAAAATAGGCATCATCGGTTTGAATGGATCTGGAAAGTCTACTGTAATGAAAATAATTGCAGGATTAGATCAAGCTTATCAAGGTGATGTGGTGTTTTCTCCGGGATATTCAGTTGGTTACTTGCCACAAGAACCTGAATTAGATTTAAATAAAACTGTGAAGGAGATTGTGCTAGAAGGCGCTAAAGAAATTGTAGATGTTCTTCAAGAATATGAGGAGATAAATGCAGGTTTCATGGACGAGGATGTCCTCAATGATCCTGATAAAATGGATAAGCTCATTGCACGACAAGGTGAAGTTCAAGATAAAATTGATGCACTCGATGCATGGGAATTAGATAATAAACTGGAGCGTGCTATGGATGCCTTGCGCTGTCCTCCAGATGATCAAATTATTGGAACGCTTTCCGGTGGTGAAAAAAGAAGGGTGGCGCTTTGTCGTCTCTTGCTTCAAAACCCCGATATCTTGTTGCTAGATGAACCTACTAACCACCTGGATGCTGAATCAATTGATTGGTTAGAACAACATTTACAGCAATATCAAGGTACTGTCATCGCCGTTACACACGACCGCTATTTCTTGGATAATGTTGCTGGTTGGATCTTAGAATTAGATAGGGGTGAAGGCATTCCTTGGAAAGGTAATTATACTTCTTGGTTAGAACAGAAGTCTGCTCGATTAAAGGATGAAGAGAAATCGGAGTCGAAGCGTCAGAAAATGTTGCTTCGTGAGTTGGATTGGGTACGCATGAATCCAAAAGCTAGACAAGCGAAAAGTAAAGCAAGGTTGCAGAATTATGAAAAGATGTTGTCTGAAGATTCTAAAGAAAAAGAAGCTTTATTGGAAATGCCTATCCCTAATGGTCCAAGACTCGGAAATAATGTTATCGATGCAGAACATGTTTCAAAATCGTTTGGAGATAAATTACTTTATGATGATTTGAACTTCAAGTTACCGCCTGCTGGAATTGTTGGTGTTATTGGTCCAAATGGTGCTGGAAAAACGACTATTTTCAAAATGATCATGGAAGAACTTCAGGCTGATGCAGGTAAGTTTAATGTCGGTGAAACCGTTAAAATTGGTTATGTAGATCAAACGCATAAAGATATTCATGAATCAAAAACTGTTTTTGATGTAGTTTCCAATGGTATGGAATATGTTGAAATTGGGAACCAAAAAATTAATGCAAGAGCATATTTGTCAAAATTTAATTTTAATGGTTCTGATCAAAATAAAAAAGTAGGTATTTTGTCCGGAGGTGAACGAAATCGTTTGCATTTAGCCATGACCCTGAAAACAGAAGCTAATGTTTTGTTGTTGGATGAACCCACGAATGACATAGATGTTAATACACTAAGAGCCTTAGAGGAGGGTATTCAAAATTTTGCAGGTTGTGCTGTTGTGATTTCTCACGATAGATGGTTCTTAGATAGAATTTGTACGCATATTCTTGCTTTTGAAGGCGATTCTCAAGTGTATTGGTTCGAAGGTTCGTATTCTGAATATGAGGAAAATCGAAAGAAAAGATTGGGTGATGCTGGTCCAAAAAGAATTAAGTATCGGAAGATTGTTTAATTAAACAATTTGTTTTTTCTTTTTGAATTGCTTGATCATTATTTTTATCGACAACGGAAGATGAAAATACAAGTCTAACATTAATGGTCTGTAAGCGTATGCTAATAGTTTTTGCAATTTATTTTCGCTGCTTTCTACCCACATATCGTGTTCTTTATAAGTCAGTTTCTTCATTATAATCACTTGATTTTTAGTAATTTGAAAATCGCTACTTGAATCAATAATATTCTTGTTTAGCTCTGGATTTAGAGTCTTTTTTAATCCACTGTGAAACTGATTTAATTTTTCGAGATAGCTAGGCTCTAATCGTGATTTTCTTTGCTGAATGAGTTGATCAAATACACCCTCTGTTGCTAACATTTTATCGTTATAGGTGAATCCAATAAAGCTGGAGATTTCTTTTAATATTGTTTCAGGGTGGATTAAAAGTTGCTCAAAGGATATTATAATTCTTTTCGATTCCGGAATCTCGAGTGCTCTTGAATAAGCTCCTTCCCAAATTTCAGCTAGATATCTTGGGTTTTGATTCCAATTTAATTTCCTTTTTTGTTTCGCGTTTATATTATCAAAGATATTCCTGCTTAAAATGATGAATTTAGCTTCCGGAAAAATCGAAATGAGTCGTTCTACATGATAAACATATTTAATTTGCTTATCAATAATAAATTTGATAGCACTTTTGTCTTTTACATGAGCATCGTAAAAGGATAGATAACAAAGCTTTATTAATCGTGAATAGTTTAAGTGTTCTTTATGAGCCTTTAAAAGTTGCTCAAAGGTAGATCTGTCTTCAAAATATAGATCGACATTGCGGTCAAAAAGTAAATAAAATTCTTTGATAAATTGATCAATTTCCGGATCGCTCCATTGGCTTTTGTTCCTATATTTTTTATAAAAATAAAGTGCAAATTGCTCTTCAGAAGGAGAAATTACTTCTTGGTTCAAATTGAGCATTAAGCTGAGCATGGAACTTCCAGTTCGTTCTGTACACAGTACAAAATGAATCTGAATCGCATCTAATTGATCACTTGTCCAGGTCATCTTTTTGCTTTTATTTTGTTAACAAATCGTTCAAAATAATCGACCTTGAAGCTTAATGGAAATAAATGAAAGATTTGATTTTTAAATCTTTCTAGAATGTAAATTATTGTATAATAAACGACTCTTAACTTGATTTTTAATTTCTTATTATTAGTTATTGAAGATGATGAAGGATAAGCAAATTTCTTTCCAATATCGTGACAAATATAATCTGCGATTTCAATCTCCTCTTGCGTCAGTTTAGTCTTCCATTGCTCCATCCTGTGCGTAAAAATTCCTTGTGCTAAGTCACTATATTTTTTTTCTATTCTTTCCTGTTTTATTTCTGAAACCGCCTTCTCATAAGCTTTTTGTTCCTGAGTCATCTCTTTTGATAATTCACATGGTTCCATATTTAAGAATCTTATGATTTCGTTAAAAGTGCTTTGCGGTTGTTGCACTAAGTCCTCATAAGTTACAATATGAAATTGATTGGGCCTTTTTTCTTGTTCTTTAAGTATTTTATTGGTGAAATAGCGCCAACGAAGAGCATTGTAATATATGTTACTAGAGTTGAAGTGAACCGATTCTTTACGAGATAAAAAATTGGCTCTGTAATCGCGCATCATGAAAATGAATTTTGCCGATGGATTAAAGCTTAGTATTTCTTTTATGTAAGTTGAATTGATCGGATTTTTATCTATGATCAAGCTAATTTCCTTGCTGTATGTTGCTGAATTGGTGTATTGAAAGTAATTCTCAGCACAAAAGGAATAAAAATTATTCGCGTACATATCCTCGAAAGATTTCGTTTCGAATCCAATAGGAGGCTGCAGTTCATTAAATGCAAGATTATATTGATTTATTAATTTAATGTCTTGACAATTGAATTTGGTTTTATTTTTCCAATTGGGATGAAAGAACCGAACGAAATAGTTTTCTGGTCCTGCAAATACCTTAGGATGTTGGTTCAGTAAGGACTGTAATAAGGAGGTTCCGGATCTACCAATTCCTACGATATAAGCAATTTCTTTAGGAGGAGTCACTTTTTAGTCTTTACTTTAATTTGACCGATAAATTGATTTAATCTGTTGATTTCAATCGCTAAAGAATCTTTTTTAGTTTCCATTTCACTTCCTTTAATTTGATACTGTTCTGTTTGTAACATGGAAATTGCCTGCTCAAAATAATATAAGGACTTCTTCGGTTTTTGTAAATTGAAATAAGCATTTGCAATTTGTATGGTAGGCTTCACATGACTTTTACTTGTAAATTTTGTAATGTATTGCTCTTCTAATGAAATTAAATCAGAATATTTAGCGGCAACAATAAAATAGTTCTCAGCAAGTGAAAAATATTTTAAATAGTTGATTTTTTTAAGTTGATGGAGACTCTTTACTATTTCAGTATCATTTGTCTCTTTTTTATAATTCGAGATTTCACAAAGTTTTCTAATCAAAGGATCCAAAATATTTTCTCCTGACTTAGTCCGGCCGCTATATAAGTCGTTCAACGAAATATTAATTTGATGCGCAAAATCGATTTCATTTAGGGTAGAACTAGGATAATTTAATTGAAGCTGTTCAGCGTATTGGACTGTATATTTAATGCTTTCAGGTCTTAGTCCAGAGCTTAGAACTTTCTTTCCCATGGCTTCGAATTGAACAATTATGCTTAATATTTTAATAAATTCTGCTCTAGAAAATTTCTTATGATTAGAAAGATTCGTCTGAATATTTTTAATATTATTTACTCTTTGATAGAGTTTGTTAATGGCAATCTCATTTAAAATCTTATGCTCATGTCCTTCTAAATAGTTGGGGTCAATTGAAATGGCTTTATTAAATAGTTGTCTCGCGGCAAGTGGATTTAAGAAAACAGTTGCTTGCAAGGAAGCTTGATTGTTTAATATTTCTATGTAATTAGGATAAACCTTTAAAGCTATTGAATAATAAAAATTAGCCGATGATCCAGTTCTAATAATTTCATTGATTTGCATCGGATTCATTAAGGCAATCTGCATGCTTTCATATTGATATTCTTGCCCCATTAAGGAATTTGCTTTTGCTGATGATTTTAAATCATTCATGTCGCTTTGATACAAACTTTTTTTACTTTCCCATGCTGGATTTCTTTTTATGACAGCGAAGGAACTCAGGGTAAGTAACAGCAATAGTAAATAGGGTAATTTACTCTTATTCAATGCTGTAATTTTTGCCGTTAAGGGAACTTTAAATAAAAGAAATAAGAGGTAGGTAAATGCTATAATAAAACCTAAGGAGGCTGTGAAAGCTAGTCGTTCCGCATAAATCCCTACCATTGGGTAAATCAAATTAGAGGCTCCTCCAATAGCTAAGAAAAAGAAAAGAATCCCAAAAGAATAGAGTGATTTCTGCTTGAACTTATACAGCGCAAATCCAAGCCAAATTAGCAACAGTACAAGTGAAATTATAAAGGATGCACTGGTGTAATTAACGATCGGAATAGCATTATACCCGTAATAAAAATTAAGATCATAAGGGAGTAATAATTGTTGTATGTATAAAAAATTGGTATAAAAAAATTGAGGGATTCTTTCGTATAATTGACTGCCAAAAAGTGGGTTTTCAATAAATAAGAAGGCTCTGTTTTTGGGTTCGTTTAAGAGTCCTTTATTCATTAAAGTAAACAGTAATCTCCCTAAAATTATTATTCCACTCAAGGAAAGTAATATTTTCCAATTGGTAGTCCTGAAAAAATAGATTGCCATAGGGATAATTACTAAAAATGGCATCGCTGTTTTCTTGCTGAGTATAGCCAATAAGAATAATAGGGGTAAGGCGATTAAGTATTTAACTTTCTTGTGATCTATATAGTTGAATGCTGCAATTAATGCCAAAACAGAAAACAATAGACTGAGAATTTCATCTCTATTTTTGAGTGAATTGACTACTTCTGTATGGATTGGATGTGCTAGAAAGAGCGCAGTAATGCAGAATGAAAAAAAGTCAGATTCTTTTCCCAACATTTTTTGAAGTAACTCCAAAATTTTAATTCCTAAAATAGCATACAAGAGCACATTGATAAAATGTGAAATAGGGGCGCGGTGCTCACTGTTTCCAAATAAGCTCCATTCTAATGCAAAACTATAGGTGCTAATCGGACGGTACTCGTAGTTTTGGTTGCTATTGCTTGCGTAATTTGAAGTGAATATGGATTGGAGTCCCTGGTATCCTTTTTCCACTAATGGATGATGCTCTCTGTCTGTAGTAGTGACTAAATCATCATCTAGAGAATAATTATTGGGGATTGAATTTCCATAAAGAAAAAAAGTCAATATTAGAATAAATACTTTGAAAGTATTTTTGTGGTTTAACCAAGAATTCTTTGTGTTTTTATCTTTCACGCTCTAAACTTAGTCAAAAAAAAAGTCCCGTTAGGGACTTTTTAATTAATTTTTATCTTGTTTTATCTGATCATTAATTTCAGTTTTGATGATCACATTTGTTTTCTTTTCTGAAATAGCGTCTTTTTCAAATTTAGCAAATTGCTCAGCATTAAGGACTTGTTTCAACATTTCAATGCGCATTGAATTATTTTGCTCAATAGCTTGATTTTTTACCTCTTGAGTGTAAGTAGACTCAAGCATAGATTTATTTTTAATGATAATTCCGTAATTGATCTCATAAGCGTTAGATTCTTGCGCTGCGGTCAATCCTAATTCAACTTTCATTTTTTGAGTCTGTTCTTGTGCTTGAACTTCTGGAGTATTAACTTGTCCAAAAGCGAAGCCACACATCATGCTGAATCCTATTACTGTTAATTTTATTGCTTTCATAGTTTAATAAATTATGTTGTACTTATAATATTATAAATTTAACCAATATAATCTTTAGTCCTGCAAATATAAAAGAGTTTTCTATTGATTACATGCTTTTAACGCAATAATCTATTAAGGGTTGTCTCTATTTATTTCGAGTTAATTACATTTGACCTTAAATCATACAAAATGTTAAGATTCATATTGTTTTCAAGTGCCTTGTTTTTAACTCATTTTATTATTTGTCAAAAGGTATTAGATGAAAAAATAAACGATGTTGATGGAAATTTATACCATCAAATTGCCATTGGGAATCAGATTTGGTTAGATAAAAATTTGCAAGTAACGAGGTTTAATAATGGAGAAATGATTCCTTTAATAGCTGAAAATAAGGAATGGTCCAATTTAACTGCTCCTGGATATTGTTTTTATCAGAATAAAAAAGAAAATGCCACCAGCTTTGGTGTCTTGTACAATTGGTATGTAATTGATAAAGGTAATATCTGTCCAGTAGGTTGGCATGTTCCCTCTGATGCTGAATGGACGGATCTAAGTACTTTTTTGGGTGGAGATTTGATCGCGGGAAGTCAAATTAAAAGTAAAACAGGGTGGAATTTAAAAGGAAATGGTTCCGATACTTTGAGATTTCAAGCGCTTCCTTCTGGTGTTAGATTTATTGGTTCAGCTAATTATAGTAATGACGGGACTTGTGCGGTTTGGTGGAGTGCCACTGAAGGAGATGTCACAGATGCTTGGTTTCGAAAAACAAATTATTACCATCCGAGTTTATTAAGGTACAGTACCAATAAGGCACATGGATTTTCAATTAGGTGTTTAAAAGATGAGTAATTCATTCAATTATTTAGCTTTTTATTCCGCAACAAATAACTAACTTTCCCGTTCATCGATGGCCATGCGAAATATTATCCGGAAGAGTACACCGAAATTTATTATTGAAATTTTTAGAGGCTTAAAAAAGTACATAAAAAGAAATAGTCTCCTAAAAGCCGAAAAGGAAGGTTTAGGCTTGTCCCAAAGTCAAATCGAAGATCAATTAAGAGCTTGCGGAATTGAAGAAGGCGCTACCTTATTGGTACATGCTAGTTTAAGTAAAATAGGTCCCGTTCAAGGTGGAGCACTTACTGTAGTAAATGCTTTATTGTCGGTACTTGGTCCAAAAGGAAATTTATTAATGCCGTCTTCTCCTGTCTCTGGACTTCAATTGGATTATGTTTCTCAAAATCCAGTTTTTGATGTAAGAAATACGCCGTCGAAAATGGGGGCGATTTCTGAAGTTTTTCGTACAATGCCTGGTGTCCTTAGATCATTGCATCCTACAGAACCTATTTGTGCAATGGGGCCTGATGCTGATTTTCTAACAAAGGGTCATTTTAATCAATTAACACCTTATAATGCTGATTCTCCCTTCAGGCGTCTATATGAACTGAAAGGTAAAATTCTATATTTAGGAGTAAGTCTTGATAATGCAGGAACTAATTTGCATACACTGGAAGATGCTCTTGACTTTCCTTATCCTGTGTATCTTTCAAAGTCTTTTAGTTTAAAAGTTTTAGATGCAAATAATCAAGCCCATTGGGTTACTACCAAAGTCCACAATCCTGATTTTTCGAGAAGAAGGAAATGTGATGCTTTAATTCCATTATTTTTGCAAGCAAATGTGGCTCAAGAAATAACCATAGGTTCAGCTCCAAGCTTATTATTTGATGGAGATAAAATGTTTTCTTTTATGAAAGATGCTTTTGTTAATAATCGGGTGACTATGTATACCCCAAATGGATCAGAACTTTGAAAATAGCCTTCACTTGGGATTATGAATTGTTTTTCGGAGTGCATTCGGGGACTGTATCCGCGTGTATGCTCCATCCAACGAATCGTTTATTAGAAATTGCCAAAAAACATCAAGCCTCTTTCACCTTTTTTCCAGATGCTGGGTATTTGTTGCGTGCTGCCTCTGAATCTTCGTGTGCCGAAGAATTGGAAAAGGTGGAACATCAAATTAAGGTTTGGGATGACGCTGGACATGAAACAGGTTTGCATATTCATCCGCATTGGGAAGATTCTGTTTATAGTAATGGTTCGTGGGAACATGACCTAAAACGATATAAATTAAGTGATTTCAAACAAGAAGTCGCTCGTGAAATAATTCATAAGTACCATAAAAGAATCCAAGGTTTAGTGAATGGAAAAGTCACTTCGTATAGAGCAGGTGGTTGGTGTGTGCAACCATTTGAACCCTTAAAGGGTGCTTTTAATGAAGTTGGAATAGTCATTGATTCTTCTGTCTTTAAAGGAGGTAAAAACACAAGGGCTCCATACAATTACGATTTTACTGATGCTCCTATGAAAGATAAATATTCTTTTGTTGACGATGTACTTGTTGAAAATAGTATAGGAAGTTTCCTTGAGATACCTATTGCTTCTTTCAGATATTCTCCTTTGTTTTTCTGGCGCCTTTTTATTCTCGGAAGATTGAATCCGAAAGATCATAAAGGAATTGGTGATGGTGTTCCAGCTGCTGGTGGTGGTAGTAAGAAAAAATTATTGACGCAATACAATACACTTTCTGTTAATGCTGACGGCTATTTTATTACTAAAGTAGAGGCAGCAATGGAAAAAGCCAAACATCTTGGACATGAACATCTTGTTGTGATTGGTCATCCAAAAGCATGCACTAATTTCTCTCTTAAGTCTTTGGACTTATTTATAGAAAAATATAAGGGCGAAGTGGAATTTGTAACTTTAAGTTCCTTGAAATGATTAGAATTATTCCCAATCAAACCATAGATCGTGAAAGATGGGATGCTTTAGTATCTACTTCCAATGTGCCCGGAATGTTTTTTCATTTTTCCTGGTATTTAGATGCTGTTTTTCCTACTTGGCAAGGTTTTGTTTATGGAGATTACGAGGCTATTTTCCCTATGACTCAAAAGAAAAATATTGGTTTTAAAAGAATGATTCAACCTATTTTCACAAGAGAATTTAATCTGATTGGAAATCGAAGTAAAATCGTTTGTAGGGCCTTAGAAAGTGAATTGAATAAATGTAATTTTATTCTGTTAGGGGCTCATAAAAATTCAAATTTACTCTGTTATGAAAGTAAGGAGAAAAAACATCAAGTCCTTGAATTATTTGCAGATTATCAGACACAACAAAAGGAATATTCAACCAATCTTAAACGACAATTAAAGAAATTCACTTCGACTGATATTGAACTTAAAGAAATAAACGATCCTCAAGTATTGATTGATTTGTTCAAGCAAGAAAAAGGGAGCGAATTTAAACATTTAGGCTCTGAGGAATATGCTGTTATTCTCAATTTAATGGAGCTTGGATTTAAAAATGGTAAGGCACACCAATTTGCTGCGTTTGATGGGACGAATTTAATTGCATCTGCCTTTTATTTCGTGCATGACAATCAAGTTTTGTATCTCAAAGGCGCTGTTAATGTTCATGGAAGATCAATTGGAGCTATGGCCTCAGTTCATGATTTTGCCATTAAATTTTTCGCCCAAAATGATTCTTTCTTTGATTTTGGGGGTAGTGATGATCCGGGATTGTCAGAATTTAATAGAAAGTTCGGTGCGCATGATGTGAATTATTTACTTTTGTTCTCAAACCGTTTGCCTTGGCCACTCAATTCTTGGGCAAAAAGAAAATACAATTTAAATGCATAAAAGAATCTTACTTACAGGTGCTTCTGGCGGATTAGGAATGTTGATTGCAAAAAATCTTTTAGATCAAGGTTGTTTTCTGGGATTGCTATATCATTCAAACGAAGATAAATTAAAGGTCTTGTCAGCTCAATATCCAAATCAAACACTTCTCATTAAAGCGGATTTATCAGAAGATGATGCTTATGAAACTATATTCAATGTTTTTCCTAATGCGGATGTTTTGATCCACGCCGCAGGTATCGCAAGCTCAGGTATGTCGTGGAAGATTCCTCCAAAGGAATTCGATAGGGTTAATAAAATAAATTATTTCGCGCCTTTTTATCTTTCTCAATTATATATTCCAAATATGCGACTTCAAAAATGGGGGAGAATCATTTTCTTTTCTTCAATTGTTGCGCAAAAAGGTGTCGTGGGTACAAGTGCCTATTCAGCAAGTAAAAGTGCGCTCATTGGCTTAAGCAAAACGATGGCTGTTGAATTGGGTTCAAGTGGTATAACTGTTAATGCTATTGCTCCTGGTTATATGAATAGTGGTATGATTAGAGAGGTTTCTGATGAAATGATTGCTTCAATAAAGGATCAAATTCCTTCTCATACTTTAGGTGATCCGCAAGGAATTGTTGCTTTAATTGATCTGCTTCTTAAAGAAAGTGGTTCTTATATCACTGGACAAACGCTTTCGATTAATGGTGGAATGTTATGATAGTGCTCATTCGAGTACCAAACGCTTCACTTTAGCTCCTATTTTAATTAAATAATTTCCCCGTGACCATGAAGAACAGGTAACGCCGGTTTGGTAATTACTAATGTTCTGTTGGGTAATTAATCTCCCTTGTGCATCATATATTTGAAGGGTCTCACCAAATAATTGCTCCGGACATTCAATGGTAATAGCATCGCTGGAGGGATTGGGAAATAGATTCCATGCAATTTGTTCTTCCTCCAAACCAAGTCCACTATAAACGGTAATCAAAGAGGAATCGCTTTGTGAACATCCATTGGCATCAATTACAGTGTAATAAATAGTATGCGTTCCAAGACCTGCTAAACTCGGATGAAAGGAAGTTCCAATAACTCCGTCTCCACTGTAAATTCCGCCAAGAGGCGCTCCTAATGTTAGGTTGAATGGATTGGAATTGGATGGGATATTGTTGTTAGTTTCTGTATAATCCATGGCTATACTTCCGAAAAGGTTAACTGCAATAGAATCAATAGCCTGACAATTATATTGATTGATTCCTGTCACATAATATACGGCGCTTCCATTGGGAGTGAATGCTTGGTTGTTCTGTATGTTTCCTTCCCAAATGTATTGAGTAGCAGTGCCAGATCCACTCAAGGTAATTGGAATCCCTGGACAAGTGATGTAATTGTTTCCAGCATCAACATAAGGAAGTGGGTATAGATTGAGCACCCGCAGAGGAGACCTAGTAATACAACCTTGCATATCGGTAATTTTTACTTGGTAAGTTCCACTTAAGGCCGTATTTATTGATGGACTTTGAGCTCCATTAGACCACATGATGGAGTTGATCATTGCGTTTGTCGTAAATCCAATCGTAGCGGTTGAACCAAGGCAAATTCCTGCGGGACCTGTAAAAGTAATTGCGGCATTTTTTGAGAGCAATAGGGCATGAGCATCCGCTTTTCCGTATCCATAACCAAAGTTAGGAAGTGTCCCAGTATAGTTATCGGCTGAAGCAGTTGCTATCAAATCTTGTTTGAAACTTTGCCAGTTAGCCAACTTACATTTTTCAAGATAAAGTCCAGCAATTCCAGAAATAACTGGAGCCGCCATGGAAGTCCCTCCATTTCTAACATGAAAAGCACCCTGATCAATGGAACTATTATTGGCCGGGTTGGAAAGATACCATAAAGGTCCAGCAGTCAATGATAAATCTCCACTGGCAGCAATGTCTGGTTTTATTACTCCATGTCTTGTTGGGCCTTTACTGCTGTTTTCAGACAATTTTCCAACCGGTGTAGTCGAACTTGAAAGGTAATAGGTATTGTTCTTGTCAATATATCCCTTGCGATTTCTGAAATTACCAACAGAAATTACTTGTTCCGAACAATTCCAAGAAGAAACAATGGATTGCAAGGAATCTGGTGCTTGGTAAAACTGAATAGGTGGGTATTGACTTACCGATGGAATCACACTAATGAAATCACTTAATTGTTGCCATGCGCCTCCCCAAACATCGTATTTTCCTTGACCGAAAGTCATGAATCTATATAAATAATTCAAAGAATCAATTTGACTGAAGAAGACTTGCATATGAAAATTAGCTCCAACAATTTCTCTGTAAGATTCTATACACGCAAGTCGCTGACCATTAGTATTATAAATGGTATCATATAAAGGCGAAGTGTTTATATTTGAAAGCGCATTATGGAAGTCAGAGTTTCCACTAAAGTGAAAATTTGGTCCCGGACTGTCTGCACCGAAGGCAAAATTATAGTTGGCTTGCAAAGTGTCTGACCAAAGGTCGAAAAGTATTTTATTGGGACCTGCAAGACCAACTCCCGGGTTTTGGATGTTCCAGAAAAAACTAGTGTCTGCATTAACATTTCCTGTAACATGGAACTTACCCTGATTTCCTGCGTTACCGGCTGCGCAGACTACAATACGACCATTTTGAGCGGAAACTAAAGATGAAATGTAATCTGCAGCTGGGTCTTCGCCATCATGACTGCCTAAATAGGAGCCAAGGGACAAATTAATTACAGCTGTTTTACCAAGAGAGTCTGCTACTTTAAATATATAATCACAGGCATCTGCAATACTTAATGTCCAATTGGGAAGGTTAAAATTTGTTTCTACAACAACAATGTCAGCATTTGGGGCTACTCCTTTATTTTTTGAATTCGCAAGTCCATTTCCTACTGCCATTCCTGACACCGTTGTTCCGTGTGCTGTTCCAGTCTCTAAACTGGTGCAAAGACCTTGATTAATATCAAGACTGTCCCACAAAACTCCATATCCGTATGGCTGTGGAGGTGCAGCGTTTGAAATGGTGTGGTCCCAATAGCGCAATACTCGTGTTTTTCCATTGGCTTTTTTAAAATCTGGATGGTTGAAATCTATTCCTTGATCGATTATTCCAATAAGTACATTTTTTCCGGTATAACTGGTGTCTAAACCTTGTAGTCCTTGATGCACAAGGTTTATCTTGTGTTTAAACAAGGCGCTGTCTGCCAATGCCTGCGGATTAGAAAATTCGAAATATAGGTTTTGGATCGCCTTCGATTGTAGTAGAGCGTCTACTTTTTGAACGCTTGATCTGAAAAAAATCCAATTTTTATTCAAGTATTTTATGGTTAATCCTTCAGATTCAATAGCTTTTAAATTGCTTTGTGTAAATGGCAAGCTAAAATTACAAATCTCGTTTTTGTTTTGCTTGGCTAAATCTTGAAAATTTAAGGGCTTTACTTGTGCATACACGAAGTGGGTAAGGCAACATGTAACCAAAAATATAAAGCGCATTTTCATATTAAAATTTGATGGAAAGTTACAAAAAATCAATTATTTTTAAATTAATTGTTGGAAAATACTTTTCCTTTTAGTTTACCGATTTATGATTAATGCTATTTTTGATAAAAATTATTCTATGAAACATCTTCGATTATTTTCAATGCTTTTTGTGTCGTTATTTTTAACGGTTAATTTTCTTTTTGCACAAGCACTTCCTGGAACATTAAATTGGTACAATGGTGATGGTCAAGGCATGTCAACCAATAAAGCTTACGATCTACTTAAAAAGAAGAAATCAAGCCCTGTGATTGTAGCGGTGATTGATTCTGGTTTGGATATTGAACATGAAGATTTGAAAGGTAAGGTTTGGGTGAATAAAGGTGAGATTCCTAACAATAAAATTGATGATGATAAGAATGGTTTTGTAGATGATGTTCATGGTTGGAATTTTCTAGGAAATGCTTCAGGTGAAAATCAAGGTCCAGCGCGCTTAGAAAAAACAAGAATTTTAGCTCAATTAATGCTTAAGTATGATGGGATTGATCCTCAAACGATAGCATCTAACCCTGAATTTGATTTATACTTAAAAGTAAAAGAAGATGTAGAAGCTGCCTTGGCAGAATTAGAACCTTATAGAGAATCATTAGATCAATTTGATGTAGATACAAGAAATTACATCTTGGATCAATTGAATTATAATTTGAATGTGAATTATGATGACCGCGCCATTCAAGGAGATAATCCATCTGATTTTACAGATCTAAACTATGGCAATCCAGATGTAGAAGGAACGGATGCTTTGCATGGAACTCATGTTGCAGGTATCATAGCTGCAATTAGAGGAAATAATTTAGGAGGAGATGGCGTTGCTGAAAATGTGCTTATCATGCCAGTAAGAGCTGTTCCTAATGGCGATGAACATGATAAAGATGTTGCTCTAGCGGTTCGTTATGCAGTTGATAATGGTGCGAAAGTGATTAATATGTCTTTCGGTAAGGATTATTCTTCTTTCCCAGAAGAAGTGGCAAATGCCATTTATTATGCCGAAAGTCATGATGTTTTACTCGTGCATGCAGCAGGAAACGATGCGAAAAATATTGATATTGAACCCAATTATCCGGAAACTTATAATTTTGAAGGTACAGGTGTAGTTCATGATAATTATCTAACCGTTGGTGCCTCAACCAAAAATAAAGAGGAGCTGGTAGCAAGCTTTTCTAATTATGGGGCAGTAGGTGTAGATGTTTTTGCTCCTGGTTTAGAGATCTATAATTCTGTACCCAATAATGCCTACCAAAATTTACAGGGTACCTCTATGGCTGCTCCAATGGTAACAGGCGTGGCAGCATTGTTAAAGTCTTATTTCCCTTCTTTAACAATGTCGGAGATTAGAGGCGCAATTCTTTTTACTGTTCAAATACCAGCTTCAGGCGCATTAACGGATCTATGTAATTCTAGAGGTGTAGTAAATGTTTATAGTGCAGCAAAGTACTGCATGAAATTAGAAGCAGGTAAAAAATAAATATGCGTTTTCTACTTATTGTATTTCTTTTTCTGACTTTACCTCTTGGTGTTTTTTCACAGAAATCTATTGATAAAGAATTAAATACTTTAATTGATTCTTGGCATTTGGCTGCATCAAAAGCGGATTTCAATACTTATTTTTCAAAGGTAAGTTCAGATTTTGTTTTTTTAGGTACCGCTCCAGGAGAACGCTGGGAGAAGGCTGAATTTGAATCTTTCTGTAAACCTTATTTTGATAAAGGTAAAGCGTGGGATTTTATTCCTTCCAATCGAAATTGGAATTTTGCGGATAAAGGTAAGTTCGCTTTCTTTGATGAAGATTTAGCTACTTGGATGGAAGGTTGTAGAGGAAGTGGCATCTGTACCAAAATTAATGGTGAATGGAAGATCATTTATTACAACCTTACTGTTCTTATTGAAAATGAAAAAATAAAGTCCTTTATTTCTTTAAGAAAAGAATAATGTTTGTTCCAGACAATTCCTTGAGTGCAACTCAAATTTATTTCTCTAATCATCTGCAAGGTCTTTTTTCTGAAAGGGAAATTAAAACGATGTTTGAAGCATTAATTAAACAGCGTTTAAATTGGTCTTCTGCTGATTTTTTACTCCATCATGAAGCGCGATTATCTGAATCTGACTTATTGTTCATTCGGTCAGCCGTAAAGCGCTTATTGCTTCATGAACCGTTTCAATATGTCATTGGAAATACTGAGTTTTATGGTTTATCAATAACTTGTGCTCAAGGTGCTTTGATTCCTCGACCAGAAACCGAAGAATTGGTGGATTGGATCTTAGAGGAATTAAAAGGAAAGGAATCGAAAATATTAGATATTGGCACGGGATCAGGTTGTATCGCGCTCGCATTGAAGAAAAATGCAATCAATTCCAATGTTTGGGGACTTGATGTAAGTGAAACTGCCTTAACCATTGCAAGAGAAAATGCTCTTGCACTCGAATTAGAAGTAGGATTTTTATCTCAAGATATCTTAAGTGATTATCCACTTGATTTTGAAAATGATTTTTTCGATGTAATTGTTTCCAATCCGCCGTATATCCCAGTAAATGAACAAGTAAAAATGGAACAAAATGTACTTCAATTTGAACCGCATAAAGCGCTGTTTGTTCCTGATCACGATCCTTTATTGTTTTATAGGGTAATTGCCACTAAAAGTTTAAGCTTTTTAAAGAATCAAGGGGTTTTGTTTTTTGAAATTCATGAAGATTTTGCTGCTGAAGTTAAAGAACTTTTGGTGGAACTTGGATTTATAAACATTGAATTGAGGAAAGATTTACAGGGAAAGTCGCGCATGATAAGAGCACAAAGAGTAATTTTAAATCATGAATAGTGAAGCGGCTCAAGAACGCATAATTTCTTTATCTAATGACATACATAACTACAATCATTTGTACTATGTAGAAAATAAATCTGTGATTTCAGATTATGAATTCGATTTGTTGTTAAAAGAATTACAAGATCTTGAAAAACGCTTTCCTGAATTGCAACAAGTTAATAGTCCAACGCAAAGGGTAGGTGGTGACATCTCCAAAAAATTCAATACGGTTACGCACCAATACCCAATGCTGTCTCTAGGGAATACTTATGCCGAAGATGAAATTGTTGAATGGGTGAATCGCATTCAAAAGTCTATATCAGATCCAATTGAATTCGTATGTGAACTTAAATATGACGGTGTTGCTATTGGTATTCGCTATGAACAAGGCGTTTTAACAAGGGCGCTCACAAGAGGAGATGGTCAAGCTGGGGAAGAAGTTACTCAAAATGTTAAAACTATTCGTTCAATTCCTTTAAAACTGAAAGGTGACTTTCCTTCTGACTTTGAAATTCGAGGTGAAGTATTTATGCCTTTGAGTCAATTTGAAAAGTTGAATAAGGAACGGGATGAATTGGGAGAACAAAGATTTGCCAACCCAAGAAACACTGCTTCTGGTACCCTTAAAATGTTGGATTCTAAAATTGTAGCCTCGCGTAATTTAGATTCTTATCTATATGGACTTTATGGAACCGATTCTATAGATTCAGGGCATTACGAAACGGTTTTACATGCAGCGCAATGGGGATTCAAAACGCCTCTTCCTGAAGAACGCTTTATCGCTAAGGTAAGTTCTGTGAGTGAAATAATGGATTTTATTGATTTTTGGGATAAAAAAAGAGAGGACTTGCCTTTTGAAATCGATGGTATTGTCATTAAAGTCAATGATTATCAGCAGCAAAAAGCGCTTGGATTTACCGCTAAATCTCCAAGATGGGCCATTTCATTTAAGTTTAAAACAAAAAGAGTAGAGACGGAATTGCTTTCCTTGTCTTATCAGGTAGGAAGAACTGGTGCGATTACTCCTGTAGCGAATTTAAATGCTGTTCAATTGGGCGGTACCACGGTTCGTCGCGCTTCTTTATACAATGCAGATCAAATTGAAAAATTGGATTTACACCTTGGGGATTTTGTTTATGTCGAGAAAGGTGGGGAGATTATTCCGAAAATTGTTGGTGTGAACCTCGAAAAGCGTAAAAATGATTCAGAAGCAATTGTATTTATTACGCATTGCCCAGAATGTAATTCTGAGTTAAAAAGAAGAGAAGGGGAAGTACACCACTATTGCTTAAACGAAAGCTCTTGTCCTACACAAGTGATGGGAAAAATGCAGCATTTTATTAGTCGTAAAGCGCTTAATATTGATGGACTTGGAGAGGAAACTATTTCTTTGCTTTTCGAAAATAAACTAATTTCAAATTGTGCTGATATTTATACGCTCTCGAGAGAAAAGTTACTTCTATTGGATCGAATGGCGGAGAAATCTGTCGATAATTTATTGTTTAGTATTGAGCAATCTAAAACCATTCGATTTGATCGCGTTTTGTTTGGATTGGGGATTAGATTTGTTGGAGAGACTGTTGCTAAAAAACTCGCCAAACATTTTAAGTCAATGGAAAAGATTAGTATTGCTACCTTTGATGAATTGATAGAAGTAGATGAAATCGGTGAAAAAATAGCCATTTCGGTGCAGCAATATTTTCAAGATCCTTCTAATCTATTATTGATAGATCGCTTGATGCAATATGGTTTGCAATTTACTTTGCCTGATGAATTACTTTTATCTAGTATCTTTATCGGAAAAACTTTAGTAGTGTCGGGTACATTTTTAGCTTTTTCTAGAGAAGAATTGAAACAATTGATTGAAAAAAATGGTGGAAAATTGGGATCTTCTGTCTCAAGCAAAACGGATTACTTAGTTGCAGGAGCCAATATGGGGCCTGCTAAATTAAAAACAGCAAATGATAATGGTGTAGTCATTCTTTCAGAGGATGATTTTATAAAAATGATTTCGTTATGACAAAAAAAAATATTTGGAGTTCATCGCAATCTCTTATGGTAATATTTGATTATAAAGATGATGATCAACTTAAGGAATTTAGAAAAGCATTGGATAAAATGTTGAATAATAGTCAAATTGGTCGACTTATTATTATTGTTAATATCCCAAAGGATCTCGATAAAACAACATTACCGCCACATTTCTTGATTTATTATACTTCTCCTAATGATTATTCCTTCTTTGGTAAGTTGAAGGATGTTCAGTTGGAAGCAGAAATGAGAAAAACTTATGATCTCTTAATCTGGTTTGATGAGCCTCAAGAAAAGTTGTTAAATGAGGCCAAGAATGCTTATTTTAATCGAAAGGTTATTGTTAATGCTGAGCACAGTTATTTTGACTTGAGTCTAAATTCTAGTCATGAGAACCCTGATGAAATGCTTAACTTTGTTACTTCAACTTTAGAAAAAATCAATCTTTATGACTAATCCATTTACAGGTGTAGGTGTTGCCTTGGTTACGCCATTTGATGCTCAAGGTGCTATCGACTTTAATGCATTAAAATCTTTAGTGCAATTGCAAATAGCAGGCGGTACTGATTTTCTAGTGGTTCAAGGAACTACTGGTGAATCTCCAACACTAAGTCAAGAAGAGAAGTTTCAGGTTTTGAACACAGTGATTCAAGAGAATAATGGCCGTTTGAAAATTGTTTATGGAGTAGGTGGAAATAATACCTTAGCAGTAGGTGAAAATCTAAAGCAAGTTCCTGAAGGTGTTGATGGGATCTTGTCCGTTTCTCCTTACTATAATAAACCTACACAAGCTGGAATTGTTAAGCATTTTGAATATTTAGCTACTTGTACTGATTTACCTATCATTCTCTATAATGTTCCAGGTCGAACAGGTTCAAATATGTCTCCTGAAACTTCATTGGAATTGTCAAAAATTGAAAATATTGTAGCGGTTAAGGAAGCTTCAGGAAATATGGAGCAAATTATGGAGGTGATTCGTCAAAGATCTGGTGAATTTGGAGTGCTGTCTGGAGATGATAATCTAACAATGCCCTTGATTGCCGCTGGTGCCGATGGAGTAATTTCTGTTGTTGCAAATGCTTTTCCAGAACTGTTTTCCACTATGGTACACGCCGCAATGGAAGATGATTTAATGACGGCAAGGAAAGCACATTATGAATTATTTGCGATTACAAAAATGTTCTTTGAGGAAGGGAATCCAGGTGGAGTTAAAATAGCATTGGCTCAACGCGGAATTATGGAACCCTTTATGCGTATGCCTTTGCATCCTGTTTCTGATAATCTTGCTGCTAGAATTCAAAAGGAGACGAAGCGAATTCTTAAATGAAGTACTTCTATTTTCTTCTTTTTTCGTTTTTACTTTTAGCTTGCGCTTCTAAAGATGGAAGTGAATCCTCAAAATCTCATGACAATTTAAGTCGCATAAAGGTTGTATCACCTACTGATACTATTAAAAAAGTTACTGGAAATTATGAAGTTTCTGGTGATTTATGTGATGTCCAATCCATTAATTCAAAAATTAAAATAGAATTAAAGTATACGACAAATGATAATTTTGTTAAAAAAGTACTCTATAAAAAAATAGATAAAGCTTATCTGCAAAAGGATGTAGCCATTAGATTGTCAAAATGTCAAGACTATTTAACTTCTTTACATCCTGATTTGTACCTACTGGTGTATGATGCTGTTAGACCTGTAAGCGTTCAACAAATTATGTGGACTTCCCTCGATTCAATTCCCGTAAAACGAAGGGTTAAGTTTGTCTCAAATCCTAAGAATAGAAGTATACACAATTATGGTGCAGCGGTTGATTTAACAATTTGCAATGCAGCTGGTGTTCCATTGGATATGGGAGCAAAATATGATGAAATAGATTCTATTGCTTACCCATCATTGGAAGCCTTATTTTTAAAAAGAGGTTTATTAACGAAGGAACACATAGCCAATAGGGTTATTTTAAGAAAGGTAATGGCATCTCAACAGTTTACTGGAATTGCCTCCGAGTGGTGGCATTTTAACGCGTGTTCTAGGCAGACAGCTGCTTTGAAGTATCAATTGATGCTCGAAGAATAAACCTAGTAGTTCAGTAAAATTTCAGTCGTGTCAAAGGGCACACAATTCGCGGAAAGTTGACCTTGATTGCTGGTTCCAAGAATATAATAGTACAAGGAATACATTTCGTTGCCATTGTTAATACAATAGATGGTGGTGTCTAAAGCTCCGTAATAATCTTGCTGCGCATTAGGACAACATTCTGCACAACCTTGCAGTCCTTCCTGTTTAATATATTGTAAATGATCAGAAAAAATAGGGTTGCTGTTGATGAATCGCAATGCTACCCATGCTTTGGCTTTTGTACTGTAATTCCGTTCGTTGTCTTGTTTTAAATTTAAGCTCGAGTAATAAATAGTTTCTTCCAAAGGGAAATAATTATCCTTAGTGATGATGAGTATGTATTTTTCCATTCTTTCTCGAGGAAAGGTAAATCTAAAAGCGCCGTCTTGGTCTAAGGTATAGGTTTCAATAAGGATTTTTTGATTGCTGGCCACTGGTATTTTGTACAGTTTCAATTGTGCGCCTTGCATTGGAATGTGAAAAGTATCGTCCGTAATGACGCCGTAAATAGTGAAGTTACCTGTTCCTTTGGTGCAGGAAGCCAACAATAAAAGCCCAATAAATAAAAAGAAAAATCTCATATTACTTAATTGAAAATCGTGATTCAAAGTCTTTTTGTTGCTCTAAAGGTAGGAATAAAAAATCTCCAATTTCATCTTGTTTACCATTTTCACGAAGAAGTTTAAAATCCTTAATTCCGTATTGTAGGTAATCTAATTCATTGAAGTAATTTACAAATAAAGGAATGCTTTCTTCTGCTATTTCAACTTGTACGATAGGGCGATGTTGAATGATTAATTTTTTTATTTCTTGAAATACAATCCATTCATAACCCTCAATATCACATTTTATGTAATCTATGCGCTTCAAATCTTTGAATAATTCAGACCCCTTTTTTAAAGCGACATGAGCAGTTTTTTGATTTCCGATTTGTTCCCCATCTCCAATGATATGAGGTAATCCTGTTCTCATTACACCATTAGATTCCGGTAAAACCATCTCGATTGTTTGCTCCTCATTTCCAAGAGCAACATTGTGTATTTCAACCTGAGGGAAGGGTTTTAAGAAATTTTTCAAGGTGCTGTAAAAGAAAGGAATGGGTTCGATGCATATTAAATTTCCCTTAGTTGTTTTTCTTGCAAATATTTTAGAGAAATAACCAAGATTGGCTCCAATGTCAATTACTGTGTAGTCTTCTTTAATAAATGATTTAACTGCATAATGAAATTTAAAGCGCTTGTCATTTTTTAGAACACCCAGGTCATATAGAATGAAAAATCCTATATGCATAGCTTTCAAGTAGAGTGCTTGAGGAAGGATGCGGAACAATAACTTTTTAATAGTAAGTATCACTTGCACGAAAGTACTATTTTTCAAGATAATTTTTTCTCTTTTCAAGAAATATGATGTTGAAGAAGGTGCAACAATTTGTTACTTGTAATTAATTACAAAGATGTATTTTTATAAAAAATATTTAAATGAAATTTATTCTAATTTGTTTCTTTGGACTTACTGTCATTTTTGTTACCTCTGCGCAAGGAAATAAACCTTCCTTGGAACTCAATAAAATAATGACGGGACAAGATTTTATTGGTCATTGGCCCGAAGGAATATCTTGGTCAGCGAATGGGAAAGAAATTCTTTTCAATTGGAATCATGAGAATGAAGTAAGCAGTCCTGTTTATGCTTACAATTTACAAAGTAAGGCATTGACTAAACAAGTTTCAGGGAATCAAAAACAGTTTTACTTTGATCCTGCACAGGCAAACTTCACGCATCAAATTGATGTTATTGAGCATAGAGTCTATGTATACAATAAGCAGCATTCCACTAAAACTGAGCATCTGAATTTTTACGAAGACCTATACAATATTCAGAGGTTGAATAATGAAGATGAATTTGTTTTTGAATGGAATAGCAACTTATATAAATATAATTTTAAAGTTCCCGGCGGATCTATAATGCAATTAACGAGATTGACAAAAGGATCAAAAAAAGAAGAAGCCAGAGACACTAGTTTCTTGGGAGAACAACAATTAGTATTGTTCAATTATTTAAAAGAAAAATCAATAAAGGATAGTTTGATTAAGGTCTTAGATGCAAAGTCAAAATCAAATAATGTTCCTGTTATCGCCTTTGGTGATGGAGAATTGTATTCCTTAAAAATTGATCCTTCGTGCCATTTTGTAGCACTAAAAACGCATTTTGGAACAGAAACACCTGCAACGAATGTAGAGCACTTTGTTACGGAAGATGGATATACGCAAGCTTCAAAAGCTAGAGAAAAGGTAAGTGACAAAGAACCAAATGAAAAATTGGCTATTTTAAATTTAGATAAGGATTCTCTGAAATGGATTGACTTTTCAGGATTGAGTGATATTCGAAGAAAACCATTGTACTTAGATTCAACAGGGAAAGGATTTTATGCCAATGATCGTTCTATATTTATTCATGACCCCGTATTTTCTACTTCCAAAAGAACTGCACTCTTAGATATTCGTTCGGCTGACAATAAAGATCGATGGATTGCTATCCTAGATTGTTCTAATGCAACAATCAAAGAAATAGATCATCAGCATGATGAAGCATGGATCGGTGGTCCTGGGATTTCTTCTTGGAATGAAAGTGGTGGAACTTTATCATGGATAGAAGATGGAGTTAGTTTTATTTTTCAATCAGAAAAAACAGGTTATTCTCATTTGTATTTATATGAATCGGGTACTACAACACCTTTGACTGAGGGGCAATTTGAAGTATCGGAGGTGCAAATAGCGAAGGATAAAACTCATTTATACCTAACGGCAAATAAAACACATCCAGGAAATAGAGATTTCTATTCTTTTGAAATTAAAACCAAAAAATGGACTCCAATTTTAACAGCGGAAGGATTTCATGAGGTAATTGTTTCACCGGATGAAAAGTATTTAGCCATTCGTTATTCAGATGCTACCCATCCTTGGGAGGTGTATTGGGCGAAAAACATGGAAGCTACCAAAATGCAACGCATTACTACTTCAACCACAAAAGAATTCGATGCTTATCCTTGGCGTAATCCAGAGGTGCTACAATTTAAAGCATCAGATGGAGTAGGGGTTTATGCTCGTTTATATAAGCCAGAGGTTTCAAAAGTAAATCATGCGGCGGTATTGTTTGTTCATGGTGCAGGATATTTGCAAAATGCACATCATTATTGGAGTAATTATTATCGCGAATATATGTTTCATAATTTATTAGTGGATCAAGGATATACGGTTCTAGATGTCGATTATAGAGCAAGTGAAGGATATGGAAGAGATTATCGAACAGCCATATATCGATTCATGGGTGGTCGTGATCTACAAGACTTTATTGATGCCAAAAGCTTTTTAGTGAATACTAAGGGAATTGATTCCAACCGTGTTGGTATTTATGGTGGTTCTTATGGAGGTTTCATTACTTTAATGGGATTATTTACCAGTCCTAAAACTTTCGCTTGTGGTGCTGCTCTGCGTTCAGTAACCGATTGGGCACATTACAATCATGAATACACCAGTAATATTCTAAACAATCCACAAACTGACCCTAAGGCTTATATAAAAAGCTCACCTATTTATTATGCGCAAAATTTAGAAAAACCACTTTTGATTCTTCATGGAATGGTGGATGATAATGTGCAATTTCAGGATGTGGTGCGCTTGAATCAACGCCTCATTGAATTGGGTAAAAAAGATTGGAATATGGCACTTTATCCTGTTGAATCTCATGGATTTAAAGAGAATTCTTCTTGGCAGGATGAATACCGAAGAATTTATGAATTGTTTGAATTGAATTTATTAAAATAACGCTTTATGCTTACAGTTAGGGAATTAAATGATAAACAAGAAATGTTGGATCAAATTTCAGTTATTCAAGAGTTGTATCCTTCATTAACGCTCGAAGAATATGGAAATGAATTAGATTTTATGCTTCCCCTTAATTACGGTCAAGTAGCAGTATTTGAGGATGAGACCTGTGTTGGAATCAGTGGTTATTGGCTGGGAAGTAAACTTTGGTGTGGAAAATACTTGGAATTAGACAATATTATTGTGGTTGAAAAAGCTAGAAGTGCTGGGGTAGGTCAACTTATTTTCGATTTCCTTCAAAAGAAAGCCAGTGAAGCCAACTGTAATTTTATGTCACTTGATTCCTACACTCAAAATTTCAAAGCGCATAAATTCTTTTATAACAATGAGTTTAGTCCCAAAGGATTTCATTTTATAAAATTCTTAAATCCCGATAAAGTGCGTTGATTTTAACTTGAGGTAAAAGTGCTTATCCTTCGGCGTTCTCTTGTTTTTCTTCTAGAAGTAATTTTTCTTTTCTCTCTTTGGCTTCTTTAGCTTCTTTATCCTTCTGCTTCTTATTGTGGGCGTCTAGATGTTTGTTTTTCTTTTCAAGTTCTTTCACTGGAACAAATCCTACACCAGTTAATGGGAATAATTCTTGTAGTTCACCACTATAATAAAACTCGTAACACAATCCACCAAAAGTGTATGGTTTTCCTCCAACTTTAAAGTTCGACCCACCAACCTCAGGGTTTTTCTTCGGTTTGCTTTTTTGATACCCTAAATTATAGAGCGTACCTAAAATTTCAGGTCTATTGGCGAGTGTAAATCCATTTCTTTCCCAATGCGCTTGAAATTGTCTTAAGAAAAATGCAGTATATAAATAAGAATAATAGTGATCTCCACCTTTAATAAGTCTTTGAATGGTTTTGTATTTATGTGCGGCTATAGTATCATTAACCAATTCAGGAAAGGAATCATTGACATTTACGCATTTCTGGAAATAATCTCCTGCATAAAACGAACTTGATTTATCAAATAAATTACTTTCGATTTTCAAAGCGGTGTGCTGTAAAATCCCAGTAACTCCATAACCTCTGTTGGTAGGTAAGATGATATGATTAAAAGGAACTACATACTTTTTAAACTGTTCCCGACCTGAATTGAACATGCGCATTTGTTCACCTACGAGACACATTACAATAAGTCTGGATTCAACACCGGTCAAACGAGAAACTGAATCTATGGCTTTCTTATCTGCCTTTATGATGGCACTGAATTCTTTCCATTCTTTATAATTGGCCCATGGATAAACAGAAATGGTTTTAATGTTGGATTTAGCCTTGATATTTGCAATTTCATTTTGATAGGCTTTGTTATTTTTCATGCGTAAATCTACGGCATCAATCATACGCAAGGCAACCGTAATATCTGAGGAAATGTGGTAAGCTTCGGTAATGATTTTGGCATTAATTGGATAATATTTGGCCAAAACACCTAATTTCCTAAACATGATGTATTCGTTTTTGGCAATAGAAAGGCTATCGGTTTTAAATCCCTGATTGTATTTACCTGCCATTTGAGCAAAATAACGACTATTAAGATCAACAGAACCATTATCATTGGTCCATTTAAATTTTACAGCAATAGCGGTAAAAATAAGAAAAGCAGCAACCGCTGCCAGTAAATGAATTATAAAAAAATACGAAAAACGAATAGCACGCTTAAAACCAGATTTCTTAATAGGCTTGTTTTCTTCGTCAACTGTTTGCATTTGCTTAATTATTTATTGGCAAAAGTAGAGTATTAATAACAATTTTTCTGAAAAATATAAATAAATGAAATAAGTTGAAATAAAAAAAGGCGGCAAAAGCCGCCTTTAGTAACAATTTTTTTAGATTAGAATCTCCAACCTAACCTAATAGCAGCATTTGCTTTACCAAGTGTAGTATAAGTTTGAGTATAAGATGCTGTTGTTGCATCATAAACTGACACACCATTCATCAATACACTTGTAGTTGCATCGTCGTAAGACATCTTAGACCATCCAAATCCAAGTTCCATTCCTACATAGATATTTTCTACTACATAGTAATCTAAACCAGCACCTAAGTTTAATCCAAAAGTTGAATAAGCACCATCTACCGCAGCTGTTAAACCTGCAGCATAAGCAGGAGCAGATCCACTTCCGTCGAAATTAGTCCATGTTTCACTGTAAGAACCTTTCCCAAAACCAACACCTCCTGAAAAATAAGGAGACATTCTGTCTGTTCCTGTTAAGTGGTATTCTCCACCAATTCCAACATTAATTGAACTTCTTTTAATGTCTTGTGTACCAACTTCTGCTGTAGTTGCACCATAAACATTATTACTTTCTGTACTTGGCGCTGGTGCACCACTACCGAAATCGACCGTTAATCTAGCTGCGATATTGTCTTTAACAAAATACCTCATTCTTAAAGATGGAGCACTCCAGTTTAGACCGTCATTTCCATTGTAATTTACAATTCCTTCTAGTGAGAATGGATTGTCAGCCGTAGCTTTTTGCGCGAACATTGTTCCAGACAATGTAAGTGCGCTTACTAAAATCATTAATTTTTTCATAGTAAATAATTTAATTTGTTTCGTTAAATGTATTGGATAATGTAAAAGTATTCTTTAGGAAGACGCTTCTCTATTAACATGAAAATGTTAATAAGGGTATTTAGGTACTGCGGTATTTGAAATCAAATCTAAATCTTTTGTATTTTTGAAACTTATTAAACTAAACTCATCTTATGTCAAAATTTCCATTTTTACTTTTAATTAGCATCGTCACATTTGCAGTGAATGCGCAAAATATCAAGTCAGAAGATCTTACTTACAGTTTCGTTAAACTTCCTATGAAACCAGTGATACCAAAAGTTGAGAATTATTTTTCAACCATTACTTCTGCGTATGAAGCTGAAAACAATAAGTTAACGGCTCAATTTGAAGCTGATAAAGCAAGAGCTGAGGCAGATTATCAAAGAGAAATGGCTGACTATCCAGTTAAAGTTAAAGCTGCTGACGATAAATATGCAAAAGAAATGGAAGCATGGAATGCGAAATCGACTGCTTCAAAAATTGTTGAAAAGCAATTGTTAAATGAGAACAATCATCCTGTCAAAGATTATGTGGCCTCTCCTTACAGAAGAACAATTTCTCCACCGGTATTAAAAACAAGTTATGATTATCCTTCTTTAGCATCTACTTATTTAAGAATAGATGGTTACAAAAAAGCAGATATGAATGCTTTAAGTTATACGGTTACCTTACAAGGATTTGAACATTCTCAACCTACTATTAAATCTGAAGTTAAAAAAGAAGTTTCTCGTGTTAATAATGTTTCAACAGAAACCTCAGTTACTTATTATCATGTTGAATATACTTACCGTCACCCCATGTCAGTTCGCGTTGCCAACGCAAATAACCAAGAAATTATTTATTTGGCTCCTACGGAACTAAGTGATTATAAAACTTATAAATCTACTGCTTCTAAGGTGGCACCTTCAAGTGATTTCTCTGGTCTTATCAGAACAAGTGAAGAAGCAATTTTAAAGGAAAATTTAACTTTTATCAATCACTTGGTAAATGATCAAATCGGATATGAAGTTACACCAAGAACAACTTCTTTGGATTATGTGAAATCTAAAAATGATGCGCATGCAGATGTGATGGAAGCATACAACAATCAAATGACTGGATTAAAGTCATTAACTGTTAATGAAGCTTTAGCAACTCAAAAATTGAATGCTGCTATCGAAGCGTATACTAAAATATTATTGGAGTCTGATTTACTTGATAAAAAAGCAAGAATTGATAAAGATGTGACTATTTCAATTTATTTCAATATGTTGGAAGCTTATTTTGCATTGAGAAAAACTACAGAAGCTGAAGCAATTATGGCAACTCTATCTCAGCTAGATCTTTCAAATAGAGAGAAGAAATTTAAAGAAAAATATGCTGAAGCATTTTTAGATTTAACCAATCGCAAAGCAGTTAACGGTTTATAATTAATTGCTTTATAATTTAAATAAGAAGTTATGTTAAAATTGAGTTCTATTTTATTTTTTATTGGATTTCTATTGGCTAACAATTCTATCAGTCAGAATTATTTAAACGAAGATTACAGCAATCCGTATTTTCAAATTATCGATAGAACTGACTCCACTATTACAATACACATGGAAATGGAATCAGATGAAATTCACGCTTGTGATTCACCTGATTTCATTTGCACTTTAAATTCTGATGGGAATTACTACTGTTTCATTTCTGAAGAAGGAGACATGGAAAATGTAATTATCATGTACGGCAAAGATTTAGTAGAAGGAACAGATGATCCAAAGAAGTTAGTCTATAAATCTAATGGCTATATGGGACATCCATGTGATGTTCCTGTTGCTACTTATCTATGGGATGCGATGGGTGACTAATTCATTAAATTTCAGCGTGACTTTGGTTTGCGTGAAGTGTTTTTCTTTACTCCAGGTCTACTGTCATTCTTTTTAGGGGATCTACCAAATTTACTAGTCGCTGAATGCGGTGTATAGGTCTTTGTAGATCTATTGTTTCCCGAAGATGCAGTAGCTTTTTTAACGCTAGGTTTTTTAGTAGTTTTCTTCACCTCTTCATTGCTGGAGTCTTCAATTAAGTCATAAATAACTTCCAATTCTTTATCGGTCAAATCTCTCCATTCTCCCAGAGGAAGTCCTTGCAATCCTATATTCATAATACGCACCCGTTCCAACTTGAGTACTTCATAATCAAAGTGCTCGCACATCCGCCGGATTTGCCTATTTAAACCTTGAATTAAGGTAATTCGAAAGACATTTGTTCCTTCCTGAATGATTTTACATTTCTTGGTGTTAACGCCCAAAATAGGAACGCCTTTTGACATGGAGGCAATCATTGAGGTTGTCAATGGTTTGTTTACGGTGACTAAATATTCTTTTTCATGCTTATTTCCAGCCCTTAATATCTTATTGATCACATCGCCATCATTCGTCAGGAAGATAAGTCCTTGAGAATCTTTATCCAGTCGTCCGACAGGAAAAATTCTTTTACTATGATTGACAAATTGCACAATATTATCGTGGACATTCTCCTCAGTAGTGGAGGTAACCCCAACGGGTTTATTTAAGGCTATGAATACAATGCCATCAACTTCTCTAGGTTCAAGATGTTGACCATTAACACAAACTTTGTCGCCAATTTTTACTTGGTCACCAATGACAGCTTTGCGCTTATTGATCAATACCAATCCGCGCTCAATAAACCGGTCTGCCTCGCGTCTTGAACACAATCCACTTTCACTAATAAATTTATTGAGGCGCATGGAGTTGGACTTATTTTTTAATTATGGAAAAAACGATAAATTAATTCCAGTTTGGAAATAAATTTACTTAATCAAAGATTCAATAGTGGTGTCAATTTCTTGTAAAGTATTCGGGCCTAGACCTACAGCTGTATGGGAAACGATTGAATTTTTATCAATAATAAGATGGGTAGGGAATGACATAACATTGTAAATATTAGCGATGTTGCCACTATTTGCAATAATATTATAATCAAATGATTTTGATTTAAGAAAGCTTTCAATTTTTGCCTTATCGTTATTTGCAAAACCTAAAAATACTACATCCTTTCCTTTATATTTATCCACTAGTTTGTTTAGCTCGGGCATTTCCATTACACAGGGTTTACATTCGACAAACCAAAAATTGATAACAATTACTTTCCCCTTTAAATTCTCTAGTGAGTAGTTATTGCCATTCATGTCTGTTACTGAAAATGGGATGGCCTCTTTACCTAAAAATTCACTTTTATTCGGTATATTATCTTGCATCTTAGCTTGAGCTTCTTTCATGAATTTCTTCTCCTCCTCAGTGGATTTTCGAAGTACAAATGCCTTTACAACTTTATTCCTATCAATATATGGTTCAGGCGTAAAGTCACCCGACATCATAGCATTCATAAAATCATCTTCCTTAAGTTTAGAAAGATTTTCAAAGTAGATTGGAGTAGTCATTGGATTCAACATCATTGGTGTGCTTGGATCGATATCGCCTGGTCCTGCTTTCCTAAGGCCATCTAAAGGATTATCTTTTGATTCTTTTTTAGATTTATGATCCGATTTATTCTTTTGAGCGTTTAACACGTTTGAAAAAACAACGATAATTAATAAAGTAAACCAAATTTTTGTCTTCATATCTGTAATTAAATTTTTATACGTTTTTCCAATGGAATGTTGAATAAATTATTTTAAAGATAGTTATAAATCAATTAAATCGCCTTGATTTAACCAAATTCGGTGAAATTATATTTTGTGCAGCCAAGCCTTAAAAATTGGCATCTAAATAGGGTGAAAAAAATTCACTTTAGATCTTCCAGAGAAAGCATTCCTTAAAATATATTCTTTAATAGGTTCTTTAGTTTATGATCAAGAAGTTGAAAAAGACCAAATGATAGATTTGTACAACTTTGAAAAAGGAATTTATAACATACAAGTTTCTATAGAACATTACATTTATTCTAAGAAATTAGTATTAGAATAGTTATGACATATTAAAAACTGCATATGTCCGCGTTTACCCTAATCCTTTTGTAGATCAAATCACCATTTCTAGTGAAATTCAGATGCAAAAAATTGAACTGTTTCAAGCGAATGGATCACTAATATCCGTAAATGAGATCTCCGGTAAAGAATTCAACTTAGAAACAAATCATTTGCTTAAAGGCATTTATTTTCTTCAAGTGACCAATTCAAAAGGTAAAGAAACTGTGAAGATTATTAAATAGATTTTGATCTTTTGAATCATTCAGTTCGAACCCTCGAAATGAAGTTGGAGACATCAAGAAACAAAATTAACCGCAGGAATTTTCAATGTAAAATCACTATATTTACCCTGAAAAAATGTATATTTTGATAAGTCTAATCAAGTTAATTATAATGTCTTTTTATTATTATACATATACCGTTCGTATAAAATTAATAATCGTGCCTGCCTTCTTATTTATATCATTCCTTAACTTTTCCCAGTCGGAGTGGATAGAAATTAACCCTTCCTTAATCTATATGAATGTCTATGATATAGTAGACACTGCAGTTTCTTCCTATACTCCTTTTGGGTGTGCCACAAAATCCTATACTCTCGATGTTGATCAAAATAATGTCACTGATTTTACGCTAACCACTTCATGTTATATGGGGGGGTTAGGAGGAAATAATGAAATTTCATTAAGTTCATCAGACAGCAGTTACTTTGCTATAGATACCAATGTTATAGATACAATAGGATCTGTTTTTTCAGGTCAAATTGTGTATTATCCTGCAATATTTTCACTAGTAAAAGAACTTGAATATAATGACAGCGTTTGGATGGGGCAATGCAATCAACAGACGCTAACAAACATAGCCTATTATTCCTATGGTAATTACCCCAGTTTTATCAGTTATCATTCCATGGATTCATGGATATCTGGTGACCATTACATCGGGTTTCGAAAGAAAATTGAAGGGGTTAATCACCTGGGTTGGATTAAGTTAAATGTATCAAATTACAATCAATTTACAGTGAAGGAATATGCCCTGAGTTTTTTGGATTCCCCGATTAAAATATATCCTAATCCTGTAGTTGACAATGTAACAATACAATGTGGTTATTTGGAAAACTCAGATTTTAAGGTATACAATGTTTTAGGGGAAATTGTCCTTCAAAGCAAATTAGTAAAAGGTTTGAATCAGGTTGATTTAAGTGAATTGCGTCATGGTGTGTATTCTCTTCAAGTTTCAGGTTTGGATTATTTTATTCAAAAACAAATTGTTAAGTTGTGATTTTTAAGTTTTAATAGACTTTTTAATCTTTAATCCTTTTGTAGATCAAATCACCATTTCCAGTGAAATTCAGATGCAAAAAATAGAACTGTTCCAAGCGAATGGATCATTAATGAGCGTAAATGAGATCTCTGGTAAAGAATTCAACTTAGAAACAAATCATTTGCTTAAAGGCATTTATTTTCTTCAAGTGACCAATTTAAAAGGTAAAGAAACTGTGAAGATTA
>CANLAQ010000021.1 GCA_947488235.1 Flavobacteriales bacterium
GTAGCCGTGGTCTGACCATTACTCCATAAATAAGAATACGGCTGAGTTCCTCCAATAACACTCACAGAGGCCGTGCCATCTGCAGCATTGAAACAGCTTATTTGTTGACCATTGTAATTAGAAGTGACACTAGCATTAGCAACCAATAAAGTGGGTTGCGTGATGGTGTAGGTAGTTGTCTTGTAACAAGTAAAAACATCTTGTGCGGTTAAGGTATAAGACCCGGGGCTCAAATTTGTGTTGAGACTTGTTGTATTAAAATTAGACCAAGTATAGGTGTAAGGAGCGGTACTGTTTGCTGCAATACTTATAGAACCGTCATTGGCATTAAAACAAGAAACATTAGTTAGATTAGTTAAAGTAATAGTAGGATTTGGATGAATGACAACAGTATCCATCAAATTAATAAATGTGCAACTGCTTCCATTAAAAGTTACTGTTAAATGATAAACTCCTGCATTCGCAGCAGTAATATTATTAATCGATGGGGTCGCTAATGTTGAAGTAAATCCATTTGGCCCTGTCCATAGATAGGAGGCATAAGTGGAATTTAACATGGAGAATTGTAAAGTGTCACCAATACATAAGGGGGGATTATGAGAAATGGATACATCTGGACAGACGGCAGCATGTATGGTAAGTAAATTATTATTGTTGGTTGGACAACCATTTGCATCATAAACATCGGAGGTTCCATTATTAGTATAAAAATTACTAGAAATACTTCCTGTACCAAATATGTATCCTTTATTTTCTAAAGTACTGTCACAGGCTAGGATTAAGCAGTCATTTGCAACCAATACTCTAAATTTAACAACAGCACTGTCTGCTCCATTGGGTGAATTGTTCATCAATCCACCATTGAGTGTATTAGCACCTGTGTTCACCCTTGTAATCACAACTCTATTAATTGGATCATACTCTGCTTGATCATCACCATAACCATCGGTCTTAGTTCCGGCGAATGGCCCGTTCACATAAACAATGGAATTAGGAATGTAATTTGTTCGAATATCTAAAGTATCCGTCATAAAGGTATTCAAGGAAACATCAGATCCAATATTCTTTCCTACAACAGTATATTCTAAAATATCATTGGGAACTACTTGTCCACCATTTAAATCTTGCACATAAACCGTGGCTCTAAGATCTGGTTCAAAAATATCAATAGCGGAGGTAAAAGCTCTCGCTAATATATTCTCAGAAGAGGTAATTACTCTAATAGTAGCAGAGTTTGCATTGTTGCCTATGTAGTTTAAACTTGCATTATTAGGATAGAATATCCCTGCATCATAGCCTAGTGTGTTGGAATAATTGGGTAGACGAAAAGGTGTAAGTACCGCATTGTTTGACACAGTACTATTGAAAAAATTATTAGTTTGGTGTAGAGCATCTGATACATTAACGAATGTTCCTGCACCATTAAATTGCAACTGATCACCTTGCGAATCACGGTCACCATCTAATGCTATGACACCCAATTCAAAATTTACAGGACCAGATAAGGGTGTAGTAAATCCACTTATGGGAATATCTAGAGAATTCCCACTGTTTACATTAGCAAATCCATCAAATACTGTTAGGTTACGCATTGTTTGCAGTACATTTTTATAAACGACAACAATAGACCAACCTCCCCACATATTACTCGCGCCTGTTCTTGTAACAAGATCGGCTACTGTAAATTGAGCATTTAATCCAGAACTCACAACTAAAGGAGTTATATTTTTAAAACAATAATAACTAGGGTGTGACCATGTCGAGCCATTTATGGTCGGAACATCTAAGGTTTGATCCGCCGTAAAAGATTGATAGATTCCATTACCAACTTTCACTTTAATTTGATCCCTTATTGCGTAATTAGTTGTATTCGCAGCAATTCTACCTCCCCAATACAGACCAGCCCATAAAATTTCGCTACAATTGGGTAAGGTCAAACTATCTTTACTTGAACTAAAAGTAGAGGCATCGCCATCGATGTCTACATAAGACATTGTAAAACTCCCATTTTGATAGACACCAGATGGAGGAACTTCACCTTGTGCTGTTGCACAATTATTTGTTCCCGAACCACAGGATACAGAAACATTGGATAAGAATTTTATACCGCCTTTTTGATTGACTTGATATCGAATATTAAAAGGGGAAACTATTTGGGAGAAAACGAAATTAGCAGAAATAAAGATAACACAATACGATACGAATAGAAGTCGTAAATTTTTTGAATTAATGTTAATCTTATATATCAAAAGTCCGTCGGTATTAATTACTCAAAAGTTACTACGAAAAAGTATGCTTTAGGTTGCTGAATATTTGGTAATGTGCACTCTAATTTACAAAATCCTTTTTAAATCTATTTGTAAATAGAAATAGAAACAGGGAAGTGATCAGAATATCCGCCTAAATATTTAGTTCCACCATAGGTTCTATATGGTACTTTATTCCCTTTGTATTCCTCAATTAAGCAAGTAAATGAATGAATAGTTCCTGCCGATACATTTGTTTTAAAATGTCCTTCTAGCATTCCTTTGGAAACATAAATATGATCTAAAACGCCCCATTCATTGTTGTAGTTATAGGAACCTCCAAAGGCTCCGCTTTTTGAGGTAATTAATGGTGTTAATAATTTCTCAATAATTTGGGGTGCTTTGTCCGTTGGGTGGTCGTTTAAATCTCCCAAAAATACAATCTTTGTTTTCGGATCTTTTTGAAGTAAAGAATCTATAAAATACGCTCCAGTTTCGGCAGCTTTTATTCTTTTAATTTCGCTGTCATCAGCACCCCCGCGGCGACTTGGCCAATGATTGACCATTACATAAAAACTAGTTTTCTTATGTTGGTATTGAGCCCAAAGAATATCTCTTGTTGTTGCTTTAGTTTCTCCAGGCAAAATAAATCTAATGTTGCCTGATTGAAGTAATTTCAATTTAGTACTATCGTATATCAAGGCAACATCTATTCCTCTAGCGTCCGGACTTTCATAATGAACCAATCCATAGGAACTAAAATCATCTGTTTTGATTATCTCACGAACAACACTTGCATTCTCTATTTCACTAAATCCAACAATTAGGGGTTTGCCCATGAGATTTAACACTTGTCGAATGTGTTGCAGTTTTTCGAAATACTTTTTACTGTTCCAATTATTTTTTCCTCCTGGTAAAAATTCTGAGTCGTCATTGCTTCCATCAATGGTATCGAAAAGATTTTCCACATTATAGAAAGCGATTCCTCTATTATTTTGAGCTATTGAAATTCCTTGACCTAGAAGAAATAAAAATAATATTACACAATTCTTTTTCATATTTTTCTTAATAATGTCCATAATATCTTCTGATAAACCATTCTGCTCCTAAAGCGATTAAAAGCAGTAAAAAAAGTAATTTTAAATCAATCAAGTCGATGAAAGCATGTTCTTGATATTCAATTGTCGCAATGTCATCGCGATTTAAAATTTCTGTCAAACTTTTTTGATAAGCACTTAAAGGTCTGTATTTTCCACCTGAACTGTTAGAGAGTTGTTTTAAGGTGTTGTGATTGGCAAAGGCATTATTTTGTTCTAATGAAATGTCTTCAATGACAAAGTATCCGGATTTTTTGTAGGTCTTTCCTTGGAAAGTTGTCCTTGCTGACCATTCATATTTGCCGGGACTCAATTTACCTAAATTTGCTTTGTAACTTGTGCCTGAAGCACCAAATTGCGCTTTAAATATTTTTCCTTTATTGCTTTTTAATTGTAATTGAATTTCAGGTTGCGTGATGGGCATTAAAGCTGCATTGTAAAAGGAAGCGTTAAAGATCACTTGATCTTCCTTATTCAATCGCTTCTCAAAGGAAATACTCAATCCTTCTCCTTGCTGTTTAACAAGAAGAAAATTGATTGATTTATTGATGAGTTCATTAAAATTCTCATGGTTGGCATTTCGGGTAAAATCATTTAATTTCCATCGCCAAATACCTTCTCCATAGATTACACCGAATGCTTGATCTTGATTCCTTCCAAAATAAAATAAAGGATCTTTCTTGGTGATCGTCCCAACGCGTTGATTGATCAGGACTGAAGTCATGTTTAAAGGTGAAACAGATCCGAATTTTGAAGTTAATGGCGGGTAATATGCTATGGCTTCTTTACAGCGATCACTCAATTCAAAGGTGCTGAAGCCAGAATTGAAACTTCCTCTAATTTCATCATTTTGATTTTTTGAATTATTGATTGAAATCACTTTTAACTTATTACTTATGTTGGAGTTGGTATTAGGTCCAAGAATGTATAAAGTGGGTATCTTCTTTTCGTTTAAATAATTTTGAATTTTCTCATTATAACCCACTCCAGGTTCATGCCAAACCACAAGATCAGGTCTCGAATCGCCAATTTTGAATTCGTTAATGTTTTGATATTCAGCGGTGAGATTTTCATTTTCTGATAGCGCAGATCGCATAGCTGAAATGTCTGGATGGGGTGCTGAAGAAAGAAATAACAACTTACTTCTGCTATCGATTACATCCACATAAATGGTTTGTAGATTGTTTTTAAGATTCTGCTCTCCTTCGATCTGACTTAACTTTATTTGATAGGCTTGAAACCCTGATGTGTTGGCATCAATCAGAAAGGTAAATTGGTGGAATTGATGTTTGTTTTGATCATAATTAACGGTTTGACTCCCTATTTTTTTTCCATTATGCCAAACACTTAAAACAGCATTTTTATTCTGAATTCTATTGGATTCAATATCTATTTCAAGAGGGAATTGACTTTTAAGAAAAACAAGGTCGTTATAAACAGTGTTTTTTATTAATTGGTCTTTTCTTGGAACGGTATCCCCAGCACCAAGGGTGAATATAGGACAGAGTTTTAATTTCTCTGCTGCGTACAACGGATTTTCTCCAATGTTGTAATTTCCATCGGACACAAAAAGCACCGCGCCAATATTTCGATTAAAATATTGATTGCAAATACTTTCAAATCCTAAATCTAAGGCGCTTGATGATTCTTTGAAGTTTAAGTTTGATTTTACTTTAAACTTACTTCCTATGGAATAAAAATCAAGTTGGTAAGCGTCCCCAAATTTTTCCTTTAAAGATGCTTCTAGCTTTTTAGTATTTTGTTTCACAGCAGCACTATCCTTAAAACTCACCATGGAAGCTGAATTGTCAATTAAGGTAATGATGACAGGCTTTTCTTCCTTATAATTGGTTTGCTGATAAATGATGCCAATTAATAAGATTAATAATAGAAAAACAGAGAAAAATCTAAGACCACGCAAGGTATAGCGAATCACTTTAATTTGCTGCGAAAACCAGGAGTCCTTGGCGTATAGAAAATAGGATGAAGCGACAGCAATAAGCAAGCAAGGGATTAAAAACCAAAGTGAATAGGCTGCGTTTATCGACATGATTCCAAAAGTACAAAACTTCGATTAAAAGGCGTTAATATTTTCGCCTATTTGAGCAAAGAACAATTAATAATTAATAACTTCGCTCGAATAAAAATTTATTAAGATGTCTAAAGAAGTATATATCATTTCAGCAGTTCGAACACCAATTGGTTCTTTTATGGGTGGATTGTCCTCAATTTCTGCAACAAGTTTAGGTTCAACCGCTATAAAAGGTGCCTTAGAAAAAGGTAGTGTTGAAGCTGCGCTTATTGATGAAGTTTTTATGGGTAATGTACTCCAAGCTGGGGTTGGTCAAGCTCCTGCAAGACAAGCTGCTTTGGGCGCTGGATTAGGAATGAATGTTCCTTGTACTACCATTAATAAGGTTTGTGCTTCAGGTATGAAGTCTATCATGTTGGCTGCTCAATCCATAATGACAGGAGATAATCATGTGGTTGTCGCTGGTGGAATGGAAAGTATGTCTCAAACGCCTCATTATTTAGCAGGAAGGACAGGAAATAAATTTGGTAATATTTCAATGTTGGATGGAATTACTAAGGATGGTCTTTTGGATGTTTATAGTAATGTTCCCATGGGAAATTGCGCAGAATTATGTGCTGAAAAATATGAAATAACCCGAGAGGATCAAGATAATTTTGCAATTACATCTTATAAAAGAGCAGCACAAGCTTGGGATGAGGGTAAATTTTCTAATGAAGTAGTTCCAGTGCCAGTTCCTCAACGCAAAGGAGATCCAATTTTAATTGCAAAGGATGAAGAATATTCTAATGTATTTTTAGATAAAATTCCAGGATTGCGCCCTGCGTTTAATAAGGAAGGAACGATTACTGCTGCAAATGCCTCTACCTTAAACGATGGTGCTTCTGCTTTGGTGCTCGCATCAAAAGAAGCTGTGGAAAAAAATGGATGGAAACCAATCGGTAAAATTATTTCTTTTGCAGATGCTGCACAAGCACCAGAATGGTTTACTACTGCTCCGTCTCTCGCTATACCAAAAGCATTAGCTAAGGTGAATATGGCCATAACGGATGTTGATTTTTGGGAATTAAATCAAGCATTTTCTGTAGTTGGAATTGCAAACACTAAAATTTTAGGTTTGGATCCAGCAAAAGTTGATGTTAATGGAGGTGCAGTTGCTTTAGGACATCCCCTTGGGAATTCAGGTTCTAGAATTATTGTAACGCTGTTAAATGTTTTAGAACAAAACAATGCTAAAATTGGTGGTGCTGCTATTTGTAATGGCGGCGGTGGTGCTTCGGCTATGATTGTGGAACGCATGTAACTAAAATAGCTTTGCTTGTTTAATGGAAAACAAGTAGCTATGAATCGTTATATTTCCTCCCTAATTTTACTTTTTTTACCAACCTTATTTTCTGCGCAAGCATACATGCGTAAGAAACAAAATTTCGGAATCTATTCTCAATATAATTGGTCATTAAGCAATAATTCCTTAACTGCTACTCAGCTTGGAATTACGAAACAATACGCTAAAATTATTTTACCTGAATTGGGTTGGAGGCAGCAGACGCTCGTCGTTCCTGATCGTATAACGCAATTGCCTTCTAGTATTAAAACAAATTACGCCTGTTTTGCCTTGCAATTTAGAGTCCCAATTTTAAAAATAAATGAGAGAAAAGTTGGGAGGTCTTGTCGCGCAGAAGTTATTGAATTGTTCTTTGCTCCCGAAGCCGCTATCCAAATTCCACAGTCCAATCAAATTTCAAATAGTTTTTTATCCTATAAAGCGGGATTGGGAATTTATCATGTACGGTCAGGATTTTCTAAACGGCATAAAGCGTGGAATGTAAAGTTTGAGGCGTATTACCGAGGGATTTATAAACAACAATATTCTATGAATCCTTTGGGAAGTGAACTGGGTTTACAGCTTAGAATTCTGCATTTTAAAGTGTACGATTTTTTGAAATAATCCTACCAACTTCCGCCGGCTCCACCACCTCCAAAGCTACCGCCTCCAAAGCCACCAAAACCTCCGCCACCACCAGAACTTCCACCACCAAATCCTCCGCCAAATCCTCCCATGAAGAATCCAGCACCACCCATGGTGACGCCTTTATTTTTTTTGGCATTTCTTAGCACTACAATGACGATGATAAGTATTATAATGGCTGTTATTATTCCAGAGATTAATTTTTCTCGTTGTATTGATTTTGCATAAGTTTTATGGTTGTATTCTCCTTTCGAAAGTTCACTTAATACATTTACTGCTTGGGTGATACCTTCGAAAAAGTGTTTCTTTTTAAAGCTTGGAAGTAACTCATGGTCAATTATTTCTAGAGCTGTGATGTCTGGGATTACACTCTCTAAACCGCGCCCAACTGCAATAAAAGTTTTTCTTTCTCCCTGTCCACCCGTTGGTTTTATTAGGATTACAATCCCATTATCTTCCTTTTCTTTTCCGATTTTCCATTTTTCTCCAATTTTAATGGCGTAATCTGAAACATCATATCCCTTCAAATCGTCAATGACGATAACCGCAATTTCGTTGGAGGTCTCTCTTTCGAATTGAACCAATCTATTTTCCAATTCATTGGCTTCATTCGGGCTCAGAAAATCAAGCTGATCTAAGTCATTATATAATCTTGGAGGGTAGGGAGCAGAAGGGATTTGAGACCATGATGGCCCGATAATCAAGATGAGCAATAGAAGTAAAAGGTATTGTTTTCTCATCAATTAAAGGTTACTTCATTACTCAATTCGTTTTCATCATTTTCTAATAAAGGGAAATAACGACCCAATTGTTTTCCAGCACTTTCAATGGCTTTTACAATGCCTTGGGTGAATTCTCCATTTCTAAAATCAAGAATCATTTGTTCTTTTGTGCTGTCCCAAAAATCAACAGGAACCAATTTGTTTATCCCTGCATCTCCAATGATGGCTAGTTTTCGGTCGCTGAAGGATAGGTACAAAAGCACACCATTGCGCTGTTCAGTAGCATCCATTTTTAATTTTTTAAAAACTTTAATGGCACGCTTAACGGGATCACCCGAACATTTTTGATCAATGTGTACCCGAATTTCACCAGAAGTCTGCTCTTCAGCAAAACGAATGGCCTCCTGAATTTCTATGGTTTGTTCCGCGCTAAGTTCTGATACTTGCATTATTAAAATTATACAGATGGTGCGTTTTCTGCTCCTGCACTGGCTTTGAATCCTTCCTTACGAGGAAATTCTTCCGTGTTGATAAACATACGGGTAAAAAATCCACGAATGTGCGTGTTATAATCTTTAATAGCCTCGTTGTAATAGTCACGCTCCGTATTGATTCTATTTTCAGTACCCTCTAATTGTATTTGTAACCCTTTGAAGTTTTCTGTTGATTTTATTTGCGGGTAAGCTTCGTACATGATATTGATAGCAGTATTGATTTTCTTGCCCATTATTTCTAAATCTTCAGGTGTCTTTGCATTGACAATGCCAGATCTAGCTTGCGTAACTTGTAATAAGATGTCTTTTTCATTTTTAGCAGCCCCTTTTACGGTATTTACTAAATTAGGAATCAAATCAACCCTTCTTTGGTAAGCAGATTGTACATTATTCCATTTTTCATTTACGGTTTCCTGACGGCTAACGGCTCCGCTATAGGCATTGTAATACATTAAGAAAATGATTAATAAAAATCCTCCAATGGCAGCAAAAATAATATACGATTTTTTCATTTTTTTAAAATTTATTTATTCTATCAAATTTACATACATAATTCAAGGCAGTGATTGTTTTTATTGCTTATTTAACAATTTTTATCGCATCGCTTAATCCCCCACATGCTGATACTCTTTATGTTTGAATTGGATCCAGTATTCTTTGAATTTTTCTGGGGTGGTAAATTGCTTTGTTTTTATGCTTCCAATGCTCATTTTTTGCAGGTTAATCAACCGTTCTTGTAGTTTTTTGTACAAGGAATAATTGGATTCATTGTCCCAAGATCCACAATGTTCTATTCCTGTAAAAGCATCCCTTTTGTTCGTGTGTAAAAAAGGAAATTGGATGCAATATTTAACGGATTCTTTTAAATCTAATCCTTCTGTTGTGATTTTCGTATGATCGAAATCAAGCGCTAAGTAATCTCCTTTCGTAAAGGCAGCTTTTAAGTATTTACCTAAGGTATCGGCAACACGATTAGAAAGTTGATGTGCAATATCTCCGTCCTGGTTAAATTCTGCACCCTCATAGTAGGCAAAGAAGAAATCTTTTGTAATTCGAATGCTGTCGTTTGGATATTTAACTTGCTTTATTTCTTTTTTAGGCTGGATTGACTTTAGTTTCTTTTTTTCTGTCTGACAAGAATTCAAGCCAATACCAAGTACTGCGATAAATAAAAAATTAAATGTTAATGTTTTTTTCATTTGTTGATAAAATGATTAAATAATAGTCAATTTATTTGATTAAAAAATAATCAAAATGATTATTTTTGTTCTACCCAAAGATAGACAATCCAAAGTATAATTATTTAATTTTTTTTCTAAAATGACATTTTCGCGCGCTATTGTTCACATGGATCTAGATACTTTTTTTGTTTCTTGTGAACGCTTGTTGGACAGTCGTTTAGAGGGGCGACCCATTTTGATCGGAGGAATGAGTGATCGGGGCGTCGTTGCTTCCTGTAGTTATGAGGCAAGGCGTTTTGGGGTTCATGCTGCGATGCCTATGAAAATGGCGAGAGATCGTTGTCCTGATGCGGTTGTTATTAAAGCAAATTCCGCTACTTACAGTAAATATTCAAGATTGGTCACCGAGATTATAGCGGAAGCATCTCCGGTCTATGAAAAGTCATCTATCGATGAGTTCTATATTGATTTTACGGGAATGGACAAGTACTTTGGGACTTTGCGTTACGCTTCAGAATTGAGACAGCGTATTTTGCGTGAAACGGGCTTGCCGATTTCTTTCGGTTTATCACAGAATAAAACAGTGTCTAAAATTGCTACAGGTGAAGCGAAACCTAACAATCAAATCAAAATAGAAGTAGGTGAGGAGCGTAATTTCTTGGCGCCTTTGTCTGTGCGTAAAATCCCAATGGTAGGGATTAAAACCTATCAAACTTTGTGTAATCTCGGGGTTCGTAAAATACAAACGATTCAAGAAATGCCTGTGGAAATGATGCAAAGTGCTTTGGGTGAAAACGGTGTTTCTATTTGGAAAAAAGCACAAGGTCTTGACCTTTCTCCTGTGGAACAATACAATGAACGCAAGTCTATTTCAACGGAGCGTACTTTTGAAAATGATACGATTGATGTCTTTAAACTCAAAAGCGTTTTAGTAGCTATGGCGGAGCATTTGGCCTTTCAGTTGCGCAAGGAAGATAAAGTGTCTGGTTGTGTAACGATTAAGATTCGCTATGCAGATTTTCAAACCTATACTTTGCAAAAACAAATTCCCTATACCGCAGCAGATCATGACTTTTTACCCGTTGTCAAAGAATTATTCGAAAAGATTTATCAACGCCGCTTATTGGTGCGCTTAATTGGTTTGCGCTATAGTGCTTTAGTTGCCGGAAATCACCAGTTGCGCCTTTTTGATGATGCCGTTGATTATGCTAGTCTTTACAAGGCATTAGATCATATTCGCTTGCGCTATGGCGAGCGTTCTGTTATGCGTGCTATCGGAATGAATTCTTAAAAAAATATAATCCTACGCGTGAAAACTTATTCGCATTTCAGTTTAAAATATGGTGTCCTTTCTCCTGAAGAATTGGTCGATTGGGCACTTGAAGCAGGGTACGAAAGTGTCTGTTTGACAGACATTAATTCTACTGGAGCTGTAATGGCCTTTGTAAGAGCAGCACAACGCAAAGGAATTAAAGCAATTGTTGGTGCAGAATTGTGCAATGGTAATGTACTTAAAGCGACCGTAATTGCAAAGAATAACAGGGGTTTACATGAGTTGAATGTATTTATTTCTGAGTACTTACATCGTAATTTACCCTTTCCTGATGAATTGCCGCATTTGGGTTCTTGTATTATTTTTTACCCCTTGACTTTTAAGCGCCGCGCATTAAAGGAAAATGAGTTCTTCCAAATCTCGAGTAATATGTTGCTCAATTGCGCTTGGCAATTTCCCGAGCTTCCTAAAAATAAAATAGTGGCATTGGATCTCATGATTTTTCGGTCTAAACGCGATTTTAATACCCATCGATTGTTGCGCGCTATCCATTTAAATTGTCTCTTATCAATGCTTCCAGTGGATCAACAAGCAGCTGAAACAGCACTTTTAATCTCTCGTGAACATTGGGAAGTAGCGTATAGAGATTTTCCTGATTACCTCAATAAAACAAAGGAGTTGTTTGGTCAATGTCAGGTTCATTTTTCCTTTGGAGAGGAAGCTACACCTCAGAATCCAGCAACTTATACAGGATCAAAAACGGAAGATGAACAGCTATTGCGTCAACTTTGTGCGGATGGACTTGCCTATCGCTACACAACGATTACAGATGAAATTATAGCCCGTATTGAAAAAGAAATCGAAATTATTAGTCAGAAAGATTTCTTGTCCTATTTTTTAATTACTTGGGATTTTACTTCTTTCGCTCGATCAAAACAGTTTTTTTATGTAGGAAGAGGTAGTGGTGCCAATAGTATTGTCGCTTATCTACTGCGCATTACAGATGTTGACCCCCTTGAATTAGATTTGTATTTTGAGCGTTTTATCAATCTCTATCGCAAAACACCTCCTGATTTTGATATTGATTTTTCCTGGAAAGATAGGGATGAAGTAATTGATTATATCTTTCAACGCTTTCCGCATGCTACTTGGCTTTGTACTTATTCTACTTTTCAATATCGAGCCACCGTTAGGGCTTTAGGGAAAGTTTTTGGTTTGCCGAAAACAGAAATTGATCAATTAAGCCACGGTGTTTTTGCAGTCGATCAATTGGATAAAGTCTCTTCCTTAGTGTTGCGTTACACGAAATACATTCAAGGTTTGCCCTCTCATCTAAGTGTTCATTCTGGAGGCATTGTGATCAGTGAAAAACCGATGACTTGGTTTTCTGCTACTTTCCTGCCACCAAAAGCGTATCCTACCACCCAATTCTCCATGCTTGAGGCAGAAGATGTTGGACTTTTTAAGTTCGATGTGCTCAGTCAAAGAGGATTGGGAAAAATTCGTGAATGTCTAGATGTTATTGCTTATAATCAACCCGATGCTCAGGTACATGATATTCATGACATTTCTTTTTTGAAGCAAGACATAGCAATTAGAACGCTTCTTCTCGACACAAAAGTGTTGGGATGTTTCTATGTCGAATCTCCTGCAATGCGCATGTTGTTGACCAAACTTAAGGTGCAAAGTTATATCGAACTCGTCGCTGCAAGTTCCATTATTCGTCCCGGAGTGGCTCAGTCTGGAATGATGCGTGAATATATTCTTAGACATAAGGATCCTGAGCGAAGAAAACAAGCGCACCCTATGTTGTTAGAAATAATGCCTGAAACTTATGGTGTTATGGTGTATCAAGAAGATGTGATTAAAGTCGCACACTTTTTTGGTGGATTAAGTCTGGGAGAAGCTGATGTTTTACGAAGGGGAATGTCAGGGAAGTTTCGTTCAAGAAATGAATTTCAAAGTGTCAGAGATCGTTTTTTTGAAAATTGTGCACAACAGGGTCATGCGGTCGAAATCACTCAAACCGTTTGGGCACAGATTGAAAGTTTCGCGGGTTATGCTTTTTCTAAAGGACATTCGGCTTCTTATGCCGTTGAGAGTTATCAAAGCCTGTATCTAAAAGCCCATTTCCCTTTAGAATATATGGTGGCAACAATCAATAACTTTGGCGGCTATTATCGGACTGAAATTTATGTACATGAAGCCCGCCGTTTTGGTGCTCTTATTGAACCACCATCTCTAAATGAAGGAGCTCATGCGTGTTTACTCAAAGGCAAGCGTTTGATATTGGGCTTTATGTTAATCGAAGGATTGGAAACAAATATGGTTCAATATCTTCTCCAAGATCGTTTGGAAAATGGACCCTTTTTGAATTTTGATGACTTAATGAAACGCCTGAGGATTCCAATCGAACAATTGTCACTTTTGATCCGGATTGGAGCACTTAGGGATTTTCAGGAGGATCGTAAAACACTACTTTGGAAAGCGCACTTCTATCTAAATAAAAATAAAGCTCCGCGAAATGATGTGAGTTTATTTCCTGAAGCTCCACCCGTATTTAAGTTGCCCAATCTGCCAGAACAAGTGTTTGAGTCGGCCTTTGAGCAAATTGAATTACTGGGCTTTCCTTTATGCAATCCCTTTGATTTATTAGCGGTAAAGAATCTAGGGAATGTAACAACGCAAAATTCGGTTCAGTTGTTGATGCGTTCTTTAGGATGTATTTTTGAAATAAGTGCTTACTTAGTATCCATCAAACGCTCCAAAACAAGTAAGGGTACGCTGATGAATTTTGGCACTTTTATCGATTACCATGGCGACACCTTAGACACGGTCCATTTTCCGGAAGCAGTCCGAAAATATCCATTTATGGGCAAGGGAATTTACCGAATGAAAGGTCGTGTCACAGAGGAATTTGGATATTATTCTCTCGAGGTAGGACAAATGGAAAAATTGCCCTTTGTGGATGATGTGCGCTATCAAGAGTTGGGAGTATAGAGCGTATTCGAGTGCTATCAATTTCTTAAGCTTACTACTGGAGAGGTCACTTTATTGAAAATTCTTTTAATGTAGTACCTTTGTCTTATGAAATTCAAGGATTATCCCATTTCTTCATTAATTAAAGGTCAACTTGAAAAGTTAGGTTTTTCAAGACCTACAGATATTCAACACCGAGCTATAAAACATATTCTTGATGGGGAAGATGTCATGGCTGTTGCGCAAACCGGAACTGGTAAAACAGCCGCGTTTGTGATTCCAGTGATTCACCATCTTTTGAATCCAAAAGATTTAAAGAAAAAACAAATTAGATGTTTGGTAATGGTTCCTACGCGTGAATTAGCCAAGCAAATTTCTGAAGTCTTTAAGGAAATTGGTGCAGCCACTAAATTAAAAACACTGGGCCTGTTTGGTGGTGTAGATCAAGAGGATCAAATTCATCAATTGCAACACAAAGTTGATATTTTGGTAACGACTCCAGGTCGTATGTTTGATCTTGTTTCACAAGGTTTTATTGATTTATCGAAGGTAGAAATCTTGGTCCTAGATGAGGCTGACTTAATGCTAGACCTCGGGTTCACAAAAGACATAACGGATGTATTGCGTTTGCTTCCCAAAAAGAGACAAACTTTGTTCTTTACTGCTACAATTTCCAAAAAAATAAAATCCTTGGCATACGATGTTGTTCGAGATGCTATTCGCATTCAAATTTCACCTAAAAACCCTGTCGCTAAAAATGTTGAGCATGCTGTGGCTTTTATTGAAATGGATGACAAAAGATTCTTTCTTGAGAATATTTTAACTGAATTCGAAACTCAAAAATTCATTGTCTTCGTTCGTACGAAAGTGCGTGCTGAAAGGGTAGTTGCTGCCATGCTTCGTGTTGAAATTGAAACAGAAGCCTTACATGGTGGAATTGAACAAGATAAACGCTTTGCTATTTTGGAACGCTTCAGAAAAGGTGAAAGCCGCGTGCTCATAACCACTGATGTTGCTTGTCGTGGAATTGATATTCCTGATATGGATTATGTCATCAATTATGACTTACCGGACAATCCAGAGAATTATGTCCACCGTTGTGGAAGAACGGGTAGAGGAGAATCAAATGGTCAAGCCTTGTCTTTTTGCAGCCCAGAAGAAAAAGTACTACTCGAAGCCATTGAAGTTTATACAGGTGAAGAAATTCTACATTATGACATCACCTCAGCTGAATATAAGGATATACTTATAGACACAACTGATCCAACTTATAACTGGCAGAAATTAATGAACGAATACGATAAAGAAAATAAAGGTTGGGATTAAATCTTTGGAGGTAATTCCAAAGTGATGGCATCGCTCACTTTTTCTTTTGTTAAAGCCAATTCAATTACTTCTTTCATACTACTCACATAATTGATGGTCAATCCTGTAAGGTAACTTGCATTAATTTCATCAACATCTTGTTTATTCTTAGCGCAAAGTATTAATTCATGAATCCCAGCTCTTTTTGCTGCAAGTATTTTCTCCTTTATTCCACCAACAGGCAATACATCTCCTCGTAAAGTGATTTCACCTGTCATGGCCAATCCTTTTTTAATTTTTCGTTGAGAATATAAGGAAGCTAGGGAACTTAACATGGTGATTCCAGCGCTAGGTCCATCTTTGGGTGTCGCTCCTTCTGGAACATGTATGTGAATGTTGTAATGATCGAAGATTTCTTGAGGAAGTCCAATCCAGTGGCTGTGAGCTTTTAAAAACTCTAAAGCTATCACAGCACTTTCTTTCATTACATCTCCTAAATTTCCAGTTAAGGTTAATTTCCCTTTTCCTTTTGTAATAGAAGATTCGATAAATAGAATGTCACCACCTACGCTGGTCCATGCCAAACCTGTTACTACACCTGCAACATTGTTATTGGCGTACTTGGTTCTTGATCTTCCAGCACCTAAAAAATTAAATAAATCTTCAGGGGTTATTTTGTCAGTGAATTGTTCATCTGTAGCTTTTTGTCTTGCACGATTTCTAGTCAATTTGGCAATTACCTTATCCAAGCCTCTCACGCCAGATTCGTTGGTATATTCTTCAATTAATTTTTCTAGAACTTTTTTATCAATTGAAATGTCTTTTTTATTCAATCCATGCTCCAGAATTTGCTTGTTAAGTAAATGTCTTTTAGCAATTTCGATTTTCTCTTCAATGGTGTAGCCATTTACTTCAATTATTTCCATTCTATCTCGAAGGGGACCTTGAATTTCAGCTAAACTATTTGCTGTAGCGATAAAAAGCACCTTAGAAAGATCAAATTCATTTTCTACATAGTTGTCATAAAATGCACTATTCTGTTCAGGGTCTAATACCTCCAACAAGGCAGAAGATGGATCGCCGTGATTACTTCTTCCTAATTTATCTATTTCATCTAACACAAAAACTGGATTCGCACTTCCTGCTTTTTTTAGATTCTGCATGATGCGACCTGGCATGGCTCCAATATAGGTTTTTCTGTGACCTCTAATTTCTGCTTCGTCATGAACTCCACCTAGTGAAACACGAACATAATTCCTACCTAATGCTTCAGCGATTGATTTTCCTAATGATGTTTTTCCAACTCCAGGAGGACCGTAAAAACAAAGGATAGGAGATTTCATATTTCCTTTTAGCTTTAAAACAGCTAAATATTCTAAGATCCGCTCCTTTACTTTTTCCATGCCGAAATGATCTCTATCCAAGATTTTTTTAGCGCGTTTTAAGTCGAGATTGTCTTTGGAATAGACTGACCAAGGAAGGTCTAAAAGTAAGTCTAGGAAATTTAATTGTACCGTATACTCAGCTCCCTGGGGATTCATTCGATGTAATTTTTCTAATTCCTTATGAAAAGTTTTAGACACTGCTTCGGACCATTTTTTCTTCTCTGCACGATTTCTTAATTCAATGATATCTTGTTCCTGAGGATTATCTCCCAATTCTTCTTGAATCGTGCGCATTTGTTGATGCAAGAAATAATCGCGTTGTTGCTTATCAAGATCCTTCTTAACGCGATTTTGTATTTCATTACGCATCTCCAACATTTGAATTTCAATGGTCAAATGTTCCATCACCATCATGACTCTTTTTTCCATGTCCATTTCTTCTAACATCTCTTGTTTTTTAGAGACATCAGCATTCATGTTCGAGGAAATGAAGTTGACTAAAAATGTTGGGCTGTCAATATTTCCGATTGCAAATTGAGCTTCAGAAGGAATGTTTGGACTGTCACGAATGATTTGAAGTGCTAATTCTTTAATGGTTTTAAACATCATGTTTAATTCCTTATTCTTTTTGTCAAGTTTTTTTTCGCTTAATATGTTAACAGTAGCGCGCATGTACGGTTCAGTTTGCGTTTCTGTCTCCATTTCAAATCTTCGCTTTCCTTGAATGATAACGGTTGAACTGCCATCGGGCATTTTCAATAGGCGGATAATTTGAGCTACGGTTCCTACTTTGTGTAAATCATTAAATCCTGGGGCTTCCTCATCTTGATTGCGCTGAGAAACGACACCAATGATCTTATTTCCTTTATTTGCCTCTTGAACCAATTTAATTGATTTATCGCGACCAACAGTAATTGGAATAACCACACCTGGAAACAAAACATTGTTGCGTAAAGGAAGTATAGGTAAGTCACTCGGAAAGACCTGCTTGTTTACATTTTCCTCTTCCTCTGCAGTAATTAAAGGTATAAATTCTGCATCTGTTTCAATCCCACTGAAACCAAAAAAATCATTTTCGAAAATTTCGCTCATTATAAATTTGCGTATTATAAGTTAGTGCGACACAATGTCAGTATCGCTTGTATTCTTCTTGTGAAAATATTCTTTAAACAATGTTTGTACTACATTTCAATAGCTATGCCAATCTTTATTTACAGGAAATTATGGCTGAAAATAAACCTTCACTCCAAAATTAATCAATCTATTTGAGAATTTTCAAGCTTTCTTTTTTTCTGCAAACTAGAAGGTTTTTATTTTCAAAATAAAAGTTAGATTCCCCCTTTGGAGGGGGATGAAGGGGGAGGGCTTTTTAGTTAGCGTATTTTTTAAATTAAGTAAAAAGTTAGATTTCCCCCATTGGAGGATAAAAGGGGGGAGGACTTCTTTACTTTTTCACAAGCCTTCGAGAGCCTATTGAATCTAAAAAACCATTGATTTTAAGCTATTTATTTTATTGGACAATAATGTTTCTGTATATTTATGGATTAAAAATAAATTATGAAAAAAATTCTATTTCTTTCTTTGATCTCCATACTTTTTTCCAATAAGCTCTTAGCTCAAGACACCACTTGGGTTCAGACTTTTACTTTTGACTCCATTTATTCTCGAAGAGCCAATTTCAACTTTCCTGCAGAATTGAATGCTCAGCGTTTTGAGAAGATATTAATGTATTATAAATTAAAATGTAGTCCCTTGACTTCATGGGATCAGTACAATTGTGGTGAATGGGATTACCTTACTTATGCTCGAGTTTTTGATCATACGGGAACTTTTGATTCTGTTAGAAAGGATTCTTACCGATATTTATCCAATTACACGAACCCATCGACGATTCCATATTTGACTTTTCCTAATAATATTAGTGATAGTTACCAACGAGCAGAGTATTTGAGAAGTCCACTTCCTTTAGCTTCTTCAGTAATCAATAATTCAAATTCAACAGGAACCTATCCTTTTAATACAGCATCACATGGTGGTAGATTTCAAATGTTAATTTCTGCAAGTGAATTGATAGCAGCGGGCATACCTGTAGGGGATTTACAATCCTTGTCTCTCTTTTTGAATAGTTTAGGTACGAATGGTGATATGATGTATCCCAATATTTCCATTAAATCAACTTCAGCTACTTCTTTGTTGAGTTTTGAATCTAGTGGATTCACCTTAGTCTATAATGCATCTCATGGTGCTGGAGGTACTTTTCCAGCGCTTGTAAATGGTTCAAATGAATTGAAGTTTTTTCAGGCTTTTCCTTGGAATGGAACGGATAATTTAATTGTTGAATTTAGTTTTGAAAACGATACTCCCGCTGCTAATTCCTTAATTTTTGAGACTGAAGATATTGCCAGTAATACAGCCTTGAGCTTTGAAGCAAAAAATGGTGTGGCAAATCTAAATGGGTCCACTTATGGACTTTTGGAATTATCTGATTTAGTCATTGGAGATGCTATGACAATTGAGTTTTGGCAAAAAGGAAATGGTGTCGCTGGCACAAACACCTCTTTCCTGGAAGCCTATGACACTTTAAACAATCGCATAGTTAACATTCATATGCCTTGGAGCGACAATAATGTTTATTTTGATGCAGGTGTTTCTTCGGGTTATGACCGTATCAATAAACTAATGGCTACCAATGAAATTGATAATACATGGAATCATTGGGCTTTTGTGAAAAATCAAGCGAGTGGTGAAATGTTTATTTATAAAAATGGTGCTTTATGGCATTCTGGAACAGGAAAAAATAGATCTGTTGGCTATGTTCATCGATTGGTATTAGGCGCAAATATGAACAATACTAATATCTGGAAAGGAAGTGTTGATGAATTTAAAATTTATAATGCTGCTTTGTCAGCAGCGACAATTCAAAATAATTATTTAAAGAAAACGGATAGTAATCATCCAAATTGGTCTAATCTACTTGCTTATTATGATTTTGATGAAGTGAATTATGCAGTTGATCGTTCTCAAAATCAAAATAAATTGATGTTCTCTGCTCCTAATGGTGGTGTAATTCAGTTTAATGAATTGCCTCTTGCAGGTGTTCAACAAGCGCAGAAACGACCTAAGATTTCTTTTGGTAAAGGATTGATGCCAACGGTTTATCAAACCAATCTAGTAGTTCAAAAAAAGGCTAAGGAACCTTTAGTAGTTTTTCAACAACAAGCCATTCCTAATCATTTCGATATCACCAATAGTTTTTGGGTGACAGGTTCTGGTGCGATTAATAATTATGATGCTCAAGGTGCTCTGACGACAAGTTTGCCTTATGCTACTAATCAGGATTTCTTCAATGATACCATAAGTTATTACAATACACCTTATGAAATTGTTCGTGATGTAGAAATCGCCCGTTACATTACTCCTTATGGAATAAATTTTGATCTTGGTCCTAATGGTTTTTCATGGATTTATGATGTAACGGATTATCAGCAATATCTTAAAAATACGGTTGATCTTGCCGCTCATAACACGCAAGAATTACTCGATTTGCGCTTTGCATTTATAGAAGGTATTCCTCCAAGAGATTTACATAAAAGAGAACCTATTTGGTCTGATTTTAGATCTTATAATTATGGAAATATGTCCAATGATGTGGTACTTCAAGCTACTCCTGTAGTGCTTTCTGATACTTCTTCTATGTTTAAAATTAAAACTAGAATGTCAGGACACGGTCAAGTGGGTAATGGTGCCTGTTGTGAATGGGTTCCTAACGATCATCAAATAAAAATAGATGGTGTTCCAAGATTTAATTGGAATTTATGGCAAACAACTGATTGTGGCGACAATCCAAATATTGGACAAGGTGGAACATGGCCTTATGCTCGTGAAGGTTGGTGTCCAGGTGATAAAGTGAAAGAGCATGAGTTTGAATTGACTCCTTATGTTTCTCCCGGTGATACGGTAATGATTGATTATAGTGTGAATACAGCACCTATAGATGATCAAGGTCAAAATAGTGGTAATTACATTGCTGCCTATGATTTGATTTCTTATTCAGCACCAAATCATCAAGTAGATGCAGCTATTTTAGAGGTGTTAAATCCAAATAATTGGGAGTATTATAGTAAGTACAATCCAACTTGTTCTAATCCTAGAGTGATCTTAAAGAATACTGGAGCTCAAGCCTTAACTTCTTGTAAAATTAGATGTTGGGTGACTTATGGTGTGGAAATTGAATACGATTGGACGGGTAACTTGTCTTTTTTAGAAGAGGAGATGGTCGAAATTCCAGTTACTTATGATGAATTCTGGATGGATCAAGATTCCAACAAAACTTTCACTGCTTATGTATGTAATGTAAATGGTGGTTCAGGTAATGATGAGTACAATCAAAACAGTGTTAAACAAACGAAATTCGATGCCCCTGAGCGCATTGCAGGTCCTTTCTATGTTTGGTTGACGACCAATAATAAAGCCGTTGAAAATAAATACCGTTTGATTGATACAGATGGCAATATTTTGTTCGAACGAAATAACATGAGCAATACCACTCAATATAAGGACACCTTTGATTTGGCTCCTGGTTGCTACAGTATTATTATTGAAGATACAGATAATGATGGTCTTTCTTTCTGGTATTCTTCTCAAGTGGAAGGTGAAACAGCTGGTCAAATGCGCTTGCGTTTAGTAGGAGGGAGCTACATTGAATTTTTCCCAGGTGATTTTGGTCGCTACCACCGATATGATTTCTCTATTGGATTCGGCGTAGGTATTGATGAAAATAAACTGGATCATGAAATTGCAATTTTCCCGAATCCCACTTCTGGTGAGGCAACCATTGAAGTGAGTGGTTCTGTGAATTTTGATTCAAATCTAGAAATATATGACCTAATGGGTAGAAAAGTTCTTGCTGAAAAAATGAATGCAAATGCTTTCTTCGCTGAATCTCATGTAGATTTATCTGCCCTGCAAAAAGGATCGTATGTTGTGAAGATTTTAACCAATCAAAGGGTATACACGAAGGAGCTAATTAAGCAATAAACCTTTTGTCTTTTTGGACGGGTATTAATTAGGTTCTGAAAACAGAGGCGGGTTCTAATTTTGTAATTCTTCGAATGGCAAACAAGGTTCCCGAAATGGAAATCGTTGCAGTGATTAGGAAGAAAATTACTTTAGTGACAGGGTGGAAAGTGAATAGTGTTCCTGCATTGGCAATTCCATTCCTGAAACCTTCTATTAGCGCATAACCAATCAAAAATCCGATAATCGCATAAATGACTGCTTGCATTAAAATAAGTTTTCTAATGTAGCCATTGGTAGCACCAATTGCTTTTAAAGTTCCGTAATCTTTTATCCTGTCAATTGCTGCCGAATAAAGTGTCAAACCAATGATGATAAATCCTGAAATCAACGCGAAGATGATTAATGTCCCAAAAGAGAAGGCAATTCCACTCGATTTTAGAACAGTAATTACCGTTTCCCATCTAAAATCATTCGGCATCCATGCCTTAACACCAGGAATATTGGCATTTATATAATTCACAACTTCTGGCATTTGTTTTGGATCATCTACCTCTACTAAAAATGCTGATGTTTTATTTTCAGAGACATTTCCTAGGAATCTAGCGCGTTCTATAGTGGTGTAAGCAAATAATCCACCTCCAAAAGCTCTTGCGCCCTTTGTGATTGCAGCGATATAAACTTGCTTGCCATTAATTTCAAAATAATCCCCCATTTCAGGATTACCTAAAGCCTTTTTATCGAAAAAATCAACGGTAACCGCTCCCTCAGCTATTAAATCTGATTGCTTTCCTTCCACGATTAAGTCTTTTTGGATACCTGCCATTGCGGGTAAATTAAGACCTACAACGCTCATTCCTGCTGTTGTTCCATCTGAAAATCTAGAGGCTCCGGAAGCCATTACTATAGGATGTGCCTTTTTTACATAAGGTAAACTTTCAATTTCATGTCCCAAACGAATATCAATAGGAGCTAGAGCGTTTACATTGGTGGTTTTGTTGTCTGTTACCCAAACATATCCATCATTTACACGAACCATGTAACACATAGCATTCGTTAAAAAGGTAAATATTCCGGTTTGTTGTCCAATTAAAAATATAGAAATAATGACGCCAAATAAAGCTCCAATACTCTTAGCTTTATCAAACTTCATGAATTTTAATGCGGTGAACAGTAGTTGCATTTTAAAGTTTTATGATGCATTCAACACGACTTCCTATCAACACAGTCTCAGGACGATCTAATCTTACTCTTACTTCTCGAACGCGTCTGTCTTCTAGGTTATCTGCTTTGTCGCTGAATATAGATTTTTTAGAAAGATAAGGAGAACAATAAATAATTTTACCTGTGCTCAAACGATCTCTTGTTCCTTGTTTTGCAATGGTAACATTCATACCGTTTCTAACATCCATAGCGTATAATTCATCTACTTCTGTAATTGCAATCAACCCACCACTTGGAGCGAAATCACCAATTTTCGCACCTGGTGCAAGTGCTTGTCCTGGTTTAACTTCAATGCTTAACAACATTCCATCTTCTGGTGCATAAATCTTTTTCTTGTTTTTTAATTGACTGAAATAATTTGATTCCGCATTCAATTCGCCTAAACTTGCTATCGCTTCTCTTACATCTGCTTGCGCTATGATGATATCTGCTCTCAGGTTGTTGTAGGCAGTTTCAGAATCAATGGCATTTTTTTCAGGTCCTGCTTTCGCATCTGCTAAAGCACGGTCTCTTTTCATATTAACTTCTGCAGCTTTTAATTTAATGTTTAGTGCTTCTATTTTAGCTTGTAAGCTTTTCACCTTTTCATTGCGTGCAGTTACTTTAGAGGTGCTCTGAGTTACTTGAGCATTCTCGGCACTTTCATCCATTTCTAGTAAAAGCTGACCTTTCTTTACCACTTGACCTTCTACTACTAATATGCGTGTTATTTTTCCTGCTAATTCACTTCCTAAAGGATAAATTTTACTAGCAGGTTCGATGCGGGCAATACCAACCAATTCATTGATTTTTTCAATTTTATAATCGGATAGTTTTTTTTCTGTCGGTTCTTTTTTACCTCCGCAAGACGCTAAAAGCAAAAGGATAATTAAAGATGTGTGTGTTATTTTCATTTTATACAATTGTAAAGGCATTGGTTAATTCATTTTTCTTAATTTCTGTTGCAAATCCATTTTCAACCTTAATTACCCGATCTGCATAATTTAATAAGCGCGGGTCATGGGTGACAACGCAAACGCTTTTTCCGGATTTAGCAAGCGATACAAGCTCTTCCATAATACTTGCTATGGAGGACGCGTCTAAGGATGCCGTGGGTTCGTCGCACAAAATTAATTTAGGATTGGTAACCAATGCTCTAGCAATGGCTACGCGTTGTTGTTGTCCACCAGAAAGTTGTTTGGGTAAGCTCTTTTTTCGATCCAACATTCCAACTAAATTAAGTGCTGCTTCAGCTTTTGTTTTTGCGTCCTTAGAATTTATTTTCTTTAATTGTAAGGGCATCATCACATTGTCCAGGGCATTAAGCGGTGCAATCAAATTGAAGCTTTGGAAAACAAATCCTATAGTATTTAGTCTTAAATGCGCAAGCTGTTTTTGGTTCATGTCATTGACCAATTGGTCGTTGACAAATAATTTTCCTTGCGTAGGATATATAACACAGCCTAATAGTGACAAAAGGGTTGTTTTTCCCGAGCCAGAAGGACCGATAATTAGGGTCAACTCACCAATATTTATGGAAATATCCAGAGGCTGGAGCGCAATTATTGTTTGGTCACCAACTTGGTACTCTTTTCCTACACCTTTTAATTCGGCTATCATTCTTATATATCTACTATATTCAACAATTTCGGCACTCTTTTGTTTCTCATTTTATTTATTTTGAACGATTGAACTCACTTTTATTAATAATTCAATTTGTTCTTTCTAAATGTTAAGCAATTCTTTTTAGAAGGATTACATAGAAATGTATCTATAATTGAATACAGAGCAAAGTTAAACTTTTATTCTGTACGGAATTTTATCGTAGTGCAATTCACATCTTTCCTCCTTATATTTATAGTATGAATACAAAATCAGAAATCGTACAAAATTGGCTTCCACGCTATACAGGTGAAAAAATTGAGAATTTTGGGAAGTATATTCTACTCACTAATTTCAGCAATTATGTTAATCTTTTTGCACAATGGAACGATGTTCCTGTAGTTGGAAAAGATAAACCTATGCAATGCGCTACCGCTGGTAATATAAGCATTATCAATTTTGGTATGGGAAGTCCTTCTGCAGCGACTATTATGGATTTACTTACTGCAATTGAACCTGAGGCGGTATTGTTTTTAGGTAAATGCGGTGGTCTGAAAAAACGAAATAAGTTAGGAGATTTAATTCTACCTATTGCTGCTATTCGAGGAGAAGGAACAAGCAATGATTATTTTCCAATGGAGGTTCCCGCCTTACCGGCATTTTCTCTTCAGAAAGCAGTTTCAACAACCATTAGAGATTGCAATGTCGATTATTGGACAGGTACAGTCTATACTACCAACAGAAGGGTTTGGGAACATGATGAGGAATTTAAAAATTATCTCCTGAAAATAAGAGCCTATGCTATTGATATGGAGACTGCTACAATTTTCACCGTTGGATTTTATAACAAAATTCCAACCGGAGCTTTACTTTTAGTAAGCGATCAACCGATGATTCCAGATGGTGTAAAAACGGAAGAAAGTGATAAGGTAGTTACCAGTAAATTTGTAGAAAATCATTTAAAAATTGGAATCAATTCTCTAAATCAACTTATAGATGATGGACTTACTGTGCGCCACCTGAGGTTTTAATGAATTTAAAATTAAAAACAGTCTTTTTTAATTTCAGCGACAATTTCTGGATTTAGTAAGGTCGAAATATCTCCAAAATTGGTAAAATCACCCTCTGCAATTTTTCTTAAAATCCTTCGCATTATTTTACCTGATCGTGTTTTTGGCAGTCCAGTTGTAAATTGAATTTTATCTAATTTTGCAATAGGCCCAATTTGTTCTGTTATAATTTGATTGATTTCTTTCCGCAACGCATCCTGATCTTTATGTTCTTCTTTTAAAATAACAAAACCATATAGTGCATTTCCTTTAATATCATGTGGGAAGCCTACAATCGCAGATTCTGCTACAAATGGATGATCGTTTATGGCCTCCTCTATTGGACCTGTTCCTAAATTATGTCCAGATACAATTATTACATCATCTACTCTTCCTGTAATTCTATAATAAGCATCCTCATCGCGTAAGGCTCCGTCTCCAGTGAAATAGTAACCTGGAAATGCAGTAAAATAAGTATCTTTATAGCGCTGATGGTCACCCCAAATGGTTCTTGCAATTGATGGCCAAGGCTCTTTAATACAAAGACTACCACTTACATTATCTCCGATAATTTCTTTTTTTGCTTCGTCTAACAGCGCAACTTGTATTCCAGGTAAAGGCAAGGTAGCAAAAGCAGGTTTTAATTTTGTTATGTTCGGAAGTGGTGAAATGAGTATTCCTCCTGTCTCAGTCTGCCACCAAGTATCTACAATAGGACAATTTCCCTTTCCGATGTTCTCGTGATACCAATACCACGCTTCATCATTGATGGGTTCTCCAACGGATCCTAAAATGCGTAAACTTTTTAAACTGTATTTTTCCACCCATGATAAGGATTCTTTGGCAAGCGAACGAATAGCAGTAGGGGCAGTGTACAAATGACTGACATGATGTTTATCAATGACTTCCCAAAAGCGTCCGAAATCTGGATGCGAAGGAATTCCTTCAAAAAGTACAGTGGTTGCTCCATTTAATAAAGCGCCATACACCAGGTAGGAATGCCCTGTAATCCAACCTATATCAGCGGTGCACCAAAAGATATCTTTATCTTGATAATCAAAAACATTTTGAAAGGTATAAGCTGTATAGACCATATATCCTCCTGTGGTGTGCATCATTCCTTTTGGCTTTCCGGTAGATCCAGAGGTGTAAAGTATGAATAAAGGGTCTTCAGAGTCCATAGGTTCAGCCTTACAAATGGAACTTACTTTTTGTAATGCATCTTCTACATAGACATCACGGCCAGAAAGCATGTTTATGGAAGTAAAAGTTCGTTTTACAACTAGAGCACTTGTGATGGTTGGACAAGTAAGTAGAGCCTCATCAACTATTGATTTGAGGTCAATCGATTTGGAACCTCTAAATCCACCATCAGCAGTAATGATCATTTTACAGGAGCAATCTTGAATGCGAGTAGCCAGTGCGTTGGCTGAAAATCCTGCAAAAACAACTGAATGTATAGCACCAATTCTTGCACAAGCCAGAACGCTAATCGCCAATTCTGGAATCATTGGAAGATAAATACAAACACGATCTCCTTTTTTAATTCCTTTTGCTTTGAACACATTGGCCATTTGAGATACTCGAGAATGTAATTCTGTGTAGGAAATGTGTTGTGCTTTTTCTTTTGGATCATTCGGTTCGAAAATCAGCGCCGTTTGAGCACCTTTATTCTCTAAATGACGATCTAAACAGTTGAAAGATATATTCGTTTTCCCTCCTTTAAACCATGAAAATTCAGCTTGCTCCATATTGCAATCCATTACTTTTTCCCATGGGGTAAACCAATGAAAATTTTCAGCGATTTTCCCCCAAAAAACTTCAGGATCTGACGCTGCATTTTCACGGGCGTTTTGGTATTCCGTAATCGTTTTAAGGTGGTAAGGCATTGGTTAAGAATTTTAAGTAAAAATAATGATAATTGACCAATAACTTAATTATAATTTCGAATAAAGTAATCAATTTCAAATAGTTTACTACCTTTAAAATCTACTTATAAAACCAATAAAAATGAAATCAATATTTAGATTTTTCTCGGTAATTATATTTTTAGCAATTTCAAATTCTTGCGTTCAAAAAGATCCCAATTCAATTAAAATAGGAACGCAAATCTGGTCATCGATAAACTTAAATGTGGATCATTTTAGAAATGGCGATGCTATTCCTCATGCTAAATCAAGTGAACAATGGATGAAGGCAGGTGAAAACAAAACTCCCGCTTGGTGTTATTATGATAATGATGTGAAGAATGCAAAAAAACATGGAAAGCTATACAATTGGTATGCAGTAGTTGATCCGCGCGGATTAGCACCTAAAGGTTGGCATGTCCCAACTGATGTGGAATGGAAAAAATTAAGTGATTTTTTAGGAGGGGATACAGTGGCAGGAACAAAAATGAAAAACAATTCGGGCTGGGATGCTAATGGTTCAGGAGATAACAGTACAGGATTTACCGGTCTACCTGGAGGTTGTCGCCTACACTACGGTGGTTTTAGTAATATGGGGAATGATGGAAGTTGGTGGAGTCAAACCGAAGATGATGCTGAAAATGCTTGGTATCGTGATCTAAACAGCAGTCTTCCCAATCTTTATTCTTACAGTAGTTTCAAGGATTACGGTTTCTCAGTTCGTTGTGTAAAGGATTGAGCGAAACAAGGGTCATCGAGCGGAGTCGAGAAGAGCCTGTCTATGTAAGTCGAGATGCCCTTTCAAACAAAAATAATTTCTATCTTTACTTCATGAATTGGAAAGAAGCTGTACGGAATTATTTTCCTGATTTATGGCAATATTTGGTCATAATCGTAATTATAATCCTTGCGGCAATTTTTATTCTTTAACAGGATGTAAAAACCACATTAATTTTTATTGCTATGAAAGCATTTCGATTAGTTACTTTTTTATTGTGTTTTCTTCCTAGTTATTTCTTCGCTCAATTAAATGTCGATTCCTTATCACACATCAACTATCAACAGTTACATGGCGCCAATTTAAATGATGTTTGGGGCTATGTTGATGAATTAGGTAATGAATATGCCATAGTTGGAACCTCTGAAGGGACTTCAATTGTTGATGTTACTGTTCCTACCAATCCTGTTGAGGTTTTTTGGCTTCCAGGTTCTTCCTCTATTTGGAGAGATCCTTCTGTTCATGGCGATTTTGCCTATGTGACCACGGAAGCGAATGATGGTTTGCTAATTATAGATTTAAGTCCTTTGCCACAATCTACGAATCTCACAACGACGCTCTATACCGGTCCTACCAATAATCCATGGCAATCTGCTCATACCTGTTTTGTAGATGCATCGGGTTATGCCTATATATTTGGTGCCAATCGAGGGAATAAGGGAGTGATTATGTTGGATGTTTTTACCAATCCAATGGCGCCAATCGAAGTGGGCACTTTTGATAATTGGTATTGTCACGATGGCTTTGTTCGAAATGATACGATGTATTTGGCGCATATTTATGATGGATTTATCAGTATCGTCGAGGTTAGTGATAAGGCAAATCCTTTGCTGCTAGGCACAAAAAACACTCCTGGTAATTTTGCACACAATGTTTGGCCTTCCACAAATGGACAATTTGTTTTTACTACTGATGAGGTAAGCGGAGCTTATATAGCTGCCTATGACATTTCGATTCCAACCAATATTGTCGAAGTAGATAAAACTCAAAATTCACCAGGCGCTGGAGTAATTCCTCATAATACACATGTCTTAGGAGATTATCTAGTCACGAGTTATTATTCAGATGGAATTGTGATTCATGATATTACGCATCCAAACAACATAATAAAGGTCGGACAATACGATACTTATCCGGGTCAAACTATTGGTTTTGATGGCTGCTGGGGTGTATATCCATTTTTACCATCAGGTACTATTCTAGCGGCAGACATTACTCAAGGTCTTTTTGTTCTGGGTCCTCAATATCAAAAAGCAAGTTATTTGGAAGGGGTATTGACTGATGCGCTAACAAATCTGCCTCTCGACAATGTAGCGGTTCAAATACTTATAAATGATCAAACAGACAATACTAATGTTATAGGAGCTTATGCTACAGGAATGTTTTATCAAGGAGCTGTTCAAGTATCATATTCTAAAGTAGGCTATTTTCCTAAAGTAGAAGATGTGATTTTGATTCAAGGACAAGTGGTACTTCATGATGTGCAATTGTTGCCCATTCCTCCTTATAATCTTACCGTGCTCGTTACCGAAATAGGGACAGGTTTACCCATTTATGATGCTCAAATAAAACTAATCGCTCCGCTTCTGACGCATACAGGTCTAACCAATGCGATTGGGGAAGAGGATTTCACGCTTTATTATCAAGAGAATTATAAGGTAATGGTCGGCAAATGGGGCTATATCAGCAATTGCTATGAGCAATTGATTGATGCAACAACAGGTCAAATTAATGTGCAATTGGAACCTGGTTATTATGACGATTTTGAATTTGATTTTTCTTGGGGTGTTTCAGGAAATGCCATAACAGGTATTTGGGAAAGGGGAATTCCTAATGCCACGGACAGTGGATCTGCACCTAGCGAAGATGCGCCTTTTGATTGTGGTTCTATGGCTTTTGTAACGGGAAACAACCCAAATCTTCATCCTGACTTTGATGATGTTGATGAAGGAAGTACGGTTTTGAGTTCTCCTTCGATGGATTTAACGGGCTACTCTAATCCACATTTTAATTTTGCCCGCACTTTTTATTGTGATTATGGTCCTAATTTGATAGATGACACGCTCAAAATTTATGCTTCCAATGGAACGAATACGGTGTTGATTGATCAAATTGTTGCTCCTCAAGGTGCTCCGGCTACTTGGGAAATGAAAAGTGTTTCATTGAATGGATTGTTGCCCATTACCTCTTCCATGCAAATTGTGGTGAGGATTTCTGATGAAGATCCAAACTTTAATGTAACCGAAGCTAGTTTTGACTATTTCTCTGTCACAAATAATAATGTTAGTGCATTGCCAAATATTGAAAAATCTCCTTTAATGGCTTATCCAAATCCAAGTACGGGACTAATTTCTGTTCAAGGTGTTTCACCTAATGAAGTTTTGTCTGTATTCGATATTCGAGGAGTATTAGTTTTTAAAGTTATTCCTAATAGTGATAATTATACGCTTGATTTAAGTGCTTTTTCCGGTTCTGTTTTTATGCTGAAAAATGGAAGTAATACACTTCGTATCTTAAAGTATTAAAGGGATTTTTTTTAAGTGGTGTCTCTTTAATCTTTTAATAAATAGTATTTTTACTTTCTATGATAGAAAATGAATTAAATGTTTCAATAGTAATTCCCCTTTATAATGAGGAAGAATCTCTTCCTGAATTGTTTTCGTGGATTCAAAAAGTGCTTTCTGAAGCACGCTTAAGTTATGAGTTAATTCTTGTAGATGATGGAAGCACGGACAAATCATGGCAAGTAATTCAATCTTTAGCGGCTGAACATAAAGAAATAAAAGCAATTCAATTTCAACGCAATTATGGTAAGTCAGCAGCTTTGCAAAAAGGTTTTGAAGTAGTTAGTGGAACTGTTGTGCTGACTATGGATGCCGATTTACAAGATTCTCCGGAGGAAATTCCAGCATTGTTTGAGATGATAACCCAAGAGGGATTTGATGTGGTGTCAGGTTGGAAGAAAAAACGCCATGATCCATTAACCAAAACAATTCCAACCAAATTATACAATTGGGCGGCAAGGCGCATAACAGGGATTCATTTACATGATTTTAATTGTGGAATAAAAGCGTATCGCTTAGCAGTGGTTAAAAGCATTGAATTGTACGGTGATATGCATCGTTATATTCCTGCTTTGGCTAAATATGCGGGCTTTAAAAATATTGGCGAAAAAGTAGTGCAACACCAAGCAAGAAAGTTTGGCTATACTAAGTTTGGGATCAATCGTTTTTTAAACGGTCCACTTGATTTAATGACGGTTGCCTTCTTAGGGAAGTTTGGTAAAAAACCGATGCACTTTTTTGGTGCACTTGGAACACTTATGTTCTTCATCGGTGCTTTACTCGCTTTGTACCTAGGCATCGATAAATTATTTTTCCATAAATCAGCTCAATTATTGGCCAGTAGAACTGCTTTTTTACTCGCTCTTGTTGCCATGATAATTGGTGTTCAGTTTTTTATGACAGGTTTTATAGCTGAAATTATGGGTAGAAATTCTTCTTCAAGAAATAATTACCTCATTCAACAAAAAATTGCTTGTTAATGTTGCCTTTAACTATTGATCAACATTGGACTCTTTTCTTAGATCGAGATGGAGTGATTAATAAACGAATTTTTGGTGGGTATATATTGGAGGAATCAGCCTTTGTCTTTAATGAAGGTGCACTTGAGGCGCTAACGATATTAAATAAAGTTTTTGGTAAGATTGTTGTTGTAACCAATCAACAATGTATCGGTAAAAAATTATTAAGCATGGATCAATTGAACCAAATTCATGAGCTTATGCGCACTCAAATTACAACTGTTGGTGGAAGAATTGATGGCGTGTATTTTGCCCCAGAATTAAAAAACGAAATACATTCAACTAGGAAACCTGCTGCTGCAATGGCAATGCAAGCAAAAAAAGATTTCCCTGAAATAGATTTTTCTAAATCAATCATGATTGGTGACACAGATACAGATATTATTTTTGGAAAAAATTTAGGAATGAAAACAGGCTTAATTATTTCTAAAGAAGTCATAAGGGAACAAGCAGATTTTCAATTTAATTCACTTTTAGATTTCGCATTATGCTTCGATATGTATTGAGTTTATGCTTCCTATTTAGTTTTCTATTGATTGGGTTTTCTCAAGTGAATAAAACGGATACTAAAGGCAACAAGCAAGGGGTTTGGAAGAAATATTATCCCAATACGCAAGTGCTGCAATATGAAGGTCAATTTCTCAATAACCAACCAATGGGTGAATTTCGTTACTACTATCCCTCTGGAAAAGTAAAAGCGGTGCTCCAACATGAAAAGAACACAAAAAAAACAGCAGCTTGGTTTTATTTTGAAAATGAGCAATTAATGTCCGAAGGAAATTATTTGGATATGAAGAAAGATGCAGTTTGGATAAATTATTCTCCCGAAGGTTATATTATTTCTAAAGAAAGTTATTTAAATGATAAACTGAATGGTGTTAGGCTCAGTTATTATCTCGAAGGTCAAGAAGAAGATGCTCCTAAGGTTTTAAATACAGCCATTTATAAGGATAGTTTGCTCGATGGTACTTTCACAGGGTATTTTTCTAATGGAAAGGTGATGCTCACTGGTAAGTATAGCGGTGGAGAAAAAATTGAAATTTGGTCTTCTTATCACCCCAATGGTACTTTGAGTTCCACGGAAAGATATAAGCAAGGAAAATTACATGGTTGGATCTTGAGTTATGATCAAGATGGTACTCAAATTAGCAAGATTCTTTTTAATTTAGGGGAAAAGTTATCGGGCGAAGCGTTAGATAAATATTTGGAAAATTGTACTAAAAAAGGAATTGATCCTAATGAATAAATTTTTAACATTTTCATTTTTCATCTTGATTTTGCTCTCTTGCAAAAAAGATATTCCCCAACCTTATAATTCATATGACACCTATTTCGGTTTAATAAAAGGGAATTATGTGTTGTATGAGGTTGTTGAAATTACGCATGATGAAAATGCCTTCGTTCAACACGATACATTGCGCTATCAGTTAAAAACATTAATAGGGGATACGCTTTATGATAATTCTGGTCGCATTGCCAATAGGTTCTTTCGCTCCAAAAGACCAAATGCTAATGCTCCTTGGAGTATTACAGATGTTTGGACGACAATTATTGCTGATAATAAAGCGGAATTGGTCGAGGAAAATCAAAGAATAGTCAAATTAATTTTTCCTTTTTCTAAGCAAATGACTTGGAATAGCAATCAATTTAATCCCAATGCTGCGAATGCATGCTTCTATAGTTCTATCGATTATAGTGCTTTTATTGGGACCTTTCCATTTGATCACTTAGTGCAAGTGGAACAAGCGGATGAAAGAAATCTGGTAGTTTACAAGCGGCAATTTGAGGTGTACGCGGAGAATATTGGCCTGGTTAGGAAGTATTACAAGGATTTAAATATCGCCAATTTTGATACTTTAAATATCAAATCAGGTAAGGAATTATTCATGGAAGTTATTGGGTATGGAAATTAATTTCTTGAAATTGAAGTCAATCCATTATTTTTGTCAAAACACATGCCGAGGATGAATGTTAATGAGGTGAAATTTGATTGTTTGCATTTTCAAGGTGCCATTCCTTGTAAACCGAATAAACAGCATGGTGCTATTTGCGCTACTTGCACGAGTTATCAGCCAATTAACACGCGTATTCTGATCATTAAATTGGGTGCTCTTGGAGATGTTATCCGCACCACACCCTTGCTGTCCAAGTTGCGCCAAGAACACGCTAATGCTCATATTACTTGGTTGACATTGAGTCCGGATATTTTACCCGCTAATGCTATTGATACGATTTATGCTTTGGATGCGGTTTCTATTTTTGCACTTCAAAATAGCATCTTTGATATCGTTATCAATCTCGACAAGGATAAGGAAGCTTGTTTGTTAATGCAACTCATTTCAGCTGATGAAAAATATGGGTTTACTTGGAAAGATGATCATATTGCTGCCTGCACACCTGCTGCAGAACATAAATTAATGACTGGATTTTTTGATCAAATTTCTAAGGAGAACACTAAAAGTTACCTCGAAGAAATTTTTGAAATTTGTCACTTTTCTTTTAATAAAGAACCTTATCAAATCCGTTTAAATAGTGCATTTGATAGTAAATGGAAGCAAAAATTTACCGATCTAGCAGAAGCTAAGTTAATCGTTGGACTCAATACAGGTTGTGGTCCGAGATGGAATACGCGTCTGTGGTCGGATCATCATTGGATAGATTTAGCCTTGAAATTAAAAGCAGCAGGATATTTCCCTGTTTTTTTGGGAGGTGCCTTGGAAGATGAAAAAAATAAGACTTTAGCGCTTGCCGCTGGTGTGTATTATCCGGGTAATTTTTCTCTAGAAGAGTTTATTGCAATAACCAATAATTGTTCCATGGTAGTTACTCAAGTTACCATGATGATGCATATAGCTACCGCATTGCAAAAGAAATTGGTGCTGATGAATACCATTTTCAATCCAAATGAATTTGAATTGTATGGAAGAGGAGTTTTAATTGGTCCTCCAAGTCCTTGTCGTTGCTATTTCGGAAATTCCTGCTCTGAAGCGCATCCTTGCATGTTGGATATAACTTCTGATGTTGTTCTTGAAGCATTAAGTCAACTTAATTAAGGAATGAAAATAACTTTTCTATCTACTTTCTATCCATTTCGCGGCGGAATTGCCCAGTTTAATGCTTTGGTGTATCGTGCGCTTGAAAAAGATAATTCTTTAGAGGCAATCACCTTTACGAGACAATATCCTAATATTTTATTTCCAGGCAAAACGCAATTAGTCGGACCAGAGGATCAAGCGGATGTCATACCTTCCAAGTCTTGGTTGGACAGTATTAATCCGTTTACCTATTGGACAACAGGAAAAAGGATTAAAAAGAACAGTCCAGACTTAATGATCACGAAGTATTGGATGACTTTCTTTGCTCCAAGTTTGGGATTTGTATTGGGAATGCAAGCCAAAAAAACGGTTAGGATTTCTATTTTAGACAATGTTATTCCGCATGAAAAGCGATTTTTTGACCATTGGTGCAATCGCTATTTCTTAAAAAGAAATGATGGTTTTATCGTGATGTCTGATAAAGTGAAACTAGATTTATTATCCTACCTGCCTGAGGCAAAATATCTACACATACCGCATCCAGTGTACGATCACTTTGGAGAGAAATGTTCCAAAATTGATGCTTTAAAAAAGTTGAATTTAGAGAATTTTGCGGATAAAAAAATAGTGTTGTTTTTTGGAATTATTCGCGATTATAAGGGCTTAGATCTTTTATTGGAAGCGTTTTCGCTCTTGGATGATAGTTTTCATTTGATTGTCGCTGGAGAGGTTTATGGAAGTTTTGAGAAATATGACAGCATTATTTCTGAGCATCAATTAAAAGATAAGGTCAGTTTGTTCAATAATTATATTGGTGACGAGGAGGTTAAATTCTTTTTCTCTGCAGCGGATGTTGGTGTATTGCCATACAAATCGGCCACCCAAAGTGGCATAACCAGTATCGCTAATCATTTTGAATTGCCTTTGATTGCAACAAATGTCGGAGGTTTAGCAGAAACGATTTTACATCAAAAAACTGGGCTTATTGTTGATAAAGTAGCTCCTGACGCTCTAGCAGAAGAGCTTGCTTCTTTTTTCAAATCGAATCAACAAATTATGTTTCAAAGTGCTATTAGACAGATCAATACAGAAAACACTTGGGAAAAATTCGGAGTGAAATTACTTGAGTTCTACCGTCAATTGAAATAATTTCCTCTTTTCTTATTCACAAATCCAATATTATTAGGTAAATAGTGGTCTATTAAGTTGATTTTCCCAAACCTAAATTCTATATTTGCAACCTTAAAAATAGAATAAAATTTGTGTAGATGAGAAATAAAGGATTCTTTTGGTTTATAACGATATTACTTACTGTTGTTTGTATTTATCAATTGTCGTTCACTTGGGTAGCAGGAAATGTTGAAAAGAGAGCAAGTAAAGAGGCTGATTTAAAAGTCAATCAACTTCGTGAAGACGCAAAGAAAAATGATGGTATTGCCTATTTAGGGAATGGTACTAAGATTGATTTCAATCAGCCAGAAGCTATGGATTTAGCTAAAGCTGCTTTCGTAAATGAAATTTTACGAGAAAAAGGTAAGAAGGAAGTTTATCCAGTATTAGGTTCAACTTTCTCTGAAGTTAAGAAAAGATCATTGGCTTTCGGTTTGGATCTTGTTGGTGGAATGAGTGTTACTATGGAAATCTCGATTCCTGACTTGGTTAAAAATTATGCTAAAAATCAAAATGATCTTAAATTTAAAAAGCCTTACGAAGCTGCTTTAGCAAGAGCTAAAAATGGTGAGCCTGATTTCTTAAAAATCTTCGTTGATGAAAACAATAAGATTAATGGTAAGTCTTTTGAATTGAATAGAATTTTGAAAGGTGATGCTATTGGTATTAAATCTTCCAATGATGAGGTGATTCAATATTTTAAAAGTTTGATTTCTTCTTCCATGACAGGTGTTGAACAAATCATGAACAGAAGGATCAATCAATTTGGTGTTGCGCAACCTAACATTCAAAAAGATTTAGCAAAAAATAGATTGTATATCGAACTTCCAGGGGTTCAAGACGAAAATACGGTTGCAGAGAAATTGCAATCAACGGCCAACTTAGAGTTTTTCGAAACCTATACGCCAACTCAAATTAAATCAGAATGGGATCTTGCAGATGCTGTTTCTCGTAGAGCTGAAGTGGCGGTAGATCCTTCTGATACGATTGTAGCAAAAGATACTTTAGCGAAAGATACGCTTAAAAATAAATCATCTCTTAAGCCACTTGTAGGTAAGGATAAAGGTTTAAAAGATTTAATTCAACCTGTAGGTGAATATGCTATTGGTTCTGTTTCTGGTGAAAATAAATCTGCAGTGGAAGTCCTATTGAGAAGAAGCGATGTAATGTCTAATTTCTCTCCCTCTATTAAATTCATGTGGTCTGCAGAAGCGGAAGAAGTTAACGCTAAAACGAAGCAAGTTGCTTATATGTTATATGCATGTAAGGTTCCTGAATCGGGTAAGGCGCGTGTAAATGGTTCTCATATCGCAAAAGCTTCTACGGGATTTGATCAGAGAGATGGTAAGATTACTGTTGATCTGCAAATGACTGCTGAAGGTTCTGACGAATGGGGTAAGATGACAACTGAAAATGTAAAGCGTATTGTTGCGATTACAATGGATAATGTTGTATTTAGTGCTCCTACTGTTATCAATCCAATTACAACAGGTAACACTCAAATTTCTGGTTCGTTTTCTTTTGAGGAAGCAGAAAGTTTAGCTGGATTACTTAATGGTGGTGCTTTACCTGCTCCTTGTACTATTCTAGAACAAATGAAGGTTGGTCCAACTATCGGTATGGAAAATTCTCGTGCTGGTTTAATTTCATTCGGATTTGCCTTTATTGCTGTTTTGTTCTATATGTTCTTTTATTATGGAAAAGCAGGTTTGGCTGCAAATATAGCCTTAGCGGTCAATGTAATATTGATCTTTGGTTGTTTGGCTTCTTTTGGAGCTGTATTGACTTTAGCGGGTATCGCAGGTATAGTACTTACCATCGGTACGGCTGTTGATGCCAATATCTTGATCTTTGAAAGGATTCGAGAGGAACAACGCGCTGGAATGGACATGAAAGCTGCAATTGCTGTTGGATTTCAAAAAGCCTTGCCTTCTATTATTGATGCCAATGTAACGCACTTATTGGTTGCGATTATCTTGAAGTCTTTCGGTACAGGTGAGATTGAGTCTTTCGCAACGACTTTGATCATTGGTATTTTCACTTCCATGTTCTCTGCCATCATTATTTCTAAATTGATCATTAATACTTGGTTGAATAAGAATCAAGAGATTTCATTCCATACTAAGTTCTCAAAAGGCTTGTTTCAAAACTTCCATTTTGATTGGGTAGGAAAAAGAAAGTATTTCTATATCTTCTCTATATCTGTTACACTAATTGGTATCGCAGGAATGGTGACAAGAGGATTGAAACAAAGCGTTGAGTTTACCGGTGGTAGAACTTATGTTGTAAAGTTTGAAAAGAAAGCTGATATCGAAGGAATTAGAAGTGAATTATCTAAAGTTTTCGTTGAAAACAAAGAGGTTGCTTCTATAGATTTGAAAACCAAATCTAATGATTATAATGTTGAAATCGTTACCAATTATAAATTGAAAAACGATAAGGCAACACCTGAAGTTACTGCTAAATTGACTCAAGGTCTTGAGGAATGTAAAGCCAAAATGGGTTCCTATAAAATTGTAGAATCTAGAAGTATTTCCGCCTCTATTTCAAATGAATTGTGGTCTTCTTCAGCGATTGCAATTACGCTTTCGATGTTAGCAATTTTTGCTTATATCTTAATTCGTTTCGGTCATTGGCAATATTCGATTGGTGCTATTGTTGGTTTAGCACATGATGCCTTCTTCGTAATTTCGATTTTCTCTTTATTTCACGGTTATTTACCGTTTAGTTTAGATGTGAATCAAGCGTTTATTGCTGCAATTCTGACAGTCATAGGATATTCCATGAACGACACCGTCATTGTATTTGATAGGATTCGAGAGAATTTGAGAAAAAGTGGTCCGGACGATCACCACTATGAAATTATCAATAGATCATTGAATACTACGCTAAGTAGAACTTTTAATACATCCATGATTTTATTCGTTGTTGTATTAATCATGTTCATTTTCGGTGGACCAGCAATCAAAGGATTCTTGTTCGCATTGTTAGTAGGTGTTGTTATTGGAACATACTCCTCTTTATGTGTTGCAACTCCAATTCTTATTGACTTCTCTAAGCGATTGAAAGCTTAATAAGTAATAATGTATTTAAAAGCCGGCTTTTGTCGGCTTTTTTTATGTCTATTAATTTATAAATATCAACTTCTGGTCATAAGATGCTATTGCCTAATGATTTTCAACGAAAAGTAGTTTATAACTCGTTTATAATCAATGTTGAGTGACTTGCTTATCCTATTATATTTGTTTGAATACATTTCATTAGAATAAAATGAGCGAAAATCAATATACAGAAGATAATATCCGTTCCCTAGATTGGAAAGAACATATTCGCTTGCGACCAGGTATGTACATTGGAAAGTTGGGCGATGGCGCTGCAGCTGATGATGGGATCTATATTCTTGCAAAAGAAGTGATTGACAATTGCATCGATGAATATGTGATGGGGAATGGAAAGAAGGTGGAGATTAAGGTGAAAGATGGGAAGGTTTCTATTAGAGATTATGGACGCGGTATTCCACTTGGAAAGGTAGTTGAAGTAGTTTCTAAAATGAATACGGGTGGAAAATACGATTCAAAAGCCTTTAAGAAATCTGTAGGTTTAAATGGAGTAGGTACAAAAGCAGTTAATGCGCTATCCTCTCATTTTATGCTTTACTCGGTTAGAGATGGAGAGAAAAAAGAAGCGAAATTTGAACGGGGTAATTTAATAAGTGAGTCTGCGGTTGAAAAAACAGAGGAACTGAATGGAACCTATGTAGAGTTTATTCCAGATGATATTATTTTTAAAAAATATGCTTATAAAACGGCGTATCTTGAGAAAATGATCTGGAATTATTGCTACTTGAATAGAGGGCTTTCAATTCATTTTAATGGCGAACGCTTTCAGTCAAAAGATGGTTTAAAGGATTTATTAGAGAATAACATGGATGGAGATCCATTGTACCCCATCATACATATTGAAGACGAAGATATCGAAGTAGCTTTTACACACGGTAAAACTTATGGTGAAGACTATTATTCTTTCGTTAATGGTCAACATACTACTCAAGGTGGAACGCATCAAAGTGCTTTTCGTGAATCGGTTGCTAAGGTGATTCGTGATTTTTATAATAAAAACTATGAAGCTTCTGATATTAGACAATCGATTGTTGCTGCTATTGCAGTAAAAGTTGTGGAGCCTGTATTTGAGTCTCAAACTAAAACAAAATTAGGGTCTCAAGAAATTGAGCCAGGTGGAAAATCAATGCGCGCTTTTATAAATGATTTTCTAAAAGATAAACTGGATAATTATTTACACAGAAATCCAGAGGTAGCAGAAACGATTGAAAAGAAAATTAAGCAATCTGAACGCGAACGAAAAGAATTGGCTGGAATTCGAAAAATTGCAAGAGATAGATCCAAAAAATCAAGTGTACACAATAAAAAATTAAGAGATTGTCGTATTCATCTCCCTGATCTAAAAGATCTGCGTCGTGAAGAAACTACGCTGTTTATTACCGAGGGTGATTCTGCAAGTGGTTCCATTACGAAATCCCGAGATGTGAATACACAAGCAGTATTTTCTCTTCGTGGTAAACCACTCAATTGTTATGGTTTGACCAAAAAAGTGGTTTATGAAAATGAGGAGTTTAATCTCATTCAAGCTGCCCTAGATATTGAAGAAGAAATGGATAACCTGCGGTATAATAAAATTGTTATCGCTACAGATGCTGATGTTGATGGTATGCATATTCGAATGCTGCTCTTGACTTTCTTCCTGCAGTTTTTTCCTGATCTTGTTAAAAGGAATCATGTTTATGTGCTTCAAACGCCACTGTTTAGAGTTCGAAATAAGAAGAAAACTTTATATTGTTATTCAGAGGATGAGCGAAAGAAAGCAATGGAGGAAATTGGCAAGCATGCTGAAATCACCCGATTTAAAGGACTAGGTGAGATTTCTCCAGATGAATTTATTCATTTTATTGGAGAAGATATTCGTCTCGAACCAGTTCTTCTAACTAAAGATGCTTCGATAGATTCTATCTTGTCTTATTATATGGGTAAAAATACGCAAGAGCGTCAAGAATTTATTATTGATAATTTGCGCGTTGAAAAGGATCCTGCTGAAATGGCTGGGGTCCAAAGTGATGATACTGATTTAGAAATAGCTTCGTAGATATGGCGGAAGAGGAAATAGAAGATAATTTAAATCACGATGGTGATGAACATAATCCTTTTGAAGGAAAAAAAGTCGATGAGAAAATAATTCCCGTTGGTGGATTGTATGAAAATTGGTTTTTGGATTATGCAAGTTATGTAATTCTTGAACGCGCTGTCCCAGCGTTAATGGATGGTTTAAAACCTGTTCAAAGAAGAATCCTTCATTCCATGAAAGAATTGGAAGATGGAAGGTACAATAAGGTAGCCAATATTATCGGAAATACCATGAAGTACCATCCACATGGTGATGCTTCGATTGGGGATGCCTTGGTGCAGTTGGGACAAAAAGATTTATTAATAGATTGTCAAGGAAACTGGGGAAATACACTTACTGGTGATGGTGCAGCCGCTGCGCGTTATATTGAAGCACGACTTTCGAAATTTGCACTGCATGTTGCTTTCAATCCTAAAACTACCAATTGGCTGACCTCTTATGATGGTCGTAACAAGGAGCCAGAACAATTACCAATGAAATTCCCCTTACTTTTGGCTCAAGGAGCTGAAGGAATTGCGGTAGGTATGGCATGTAAATTCTTACCTCATAATTTCATTGAATTAATTGACCAGTCCATTAATCATTTGCGTGGAAAAAAAGTGGAGATTTTACCCGATTTTCCAAATGGTGGAATGGCTGATTTTAGTGGCTACAATGATGGACTAAGAGGTGGGCGCGTTCGAGTAAGAGCGAAAATCAAAAAAGTAGATAATAAGACTTTGATTATTCACGAAATTCCACTCGGAACTACAACAAGTTCTTTGATTGAATCCGTGCTCAAAGCGAACGATAAAGGGAAAATTAAAATCAAAAAGATTGAAGATAATACTTCATCTATTGCTGAAATAATTGTTCATCTTGCACCAGGAGTTTCACCAGATAAATCTATAGATGCACTTTATGCCTTTACGGATTGTGAGATTTCAATTTCTCCGAACTCTTCCATAATTGATGGCGATCGACCAAGATTTATTGGTGTGTCTGAAATATTGCGTATCAATACGGATCATACAGTGCGCTTACTTAAATTGGAATTGGAAATCAAATTAGATGAATTGGAAAGACAGTGGCATTTCTCGACACTTGAAAAGCTGTTTATTAACCATGAAATGTACATTGATTTCAAACTTTATTCTGATAAAGAAGCGCTTTATGAATATTTATATGCTTCCTTCTTACCGTTTAAAAAGCAATTGATTAGAACCATTGTTGATGAAGATCTGCAGAGACTGACTCAAATTCCTATGATTCGTATTACGCGTTTTGATGCATTTAAAGCAGATGATGCCTTGCTGAAAATTGAGGAGGAGATGGAGATTGTGAAAGCTCATCTTGCCAACTTGGTGGAATATGCAATCGAGTATTTTAAGGATTTGAAAAAGCGCTTTGGTCCTGGGAAAGAACGCAAAACTGAAATTAAAGCTTTCGATACCATCAATGCTACGAAAGTAATTATTGCGAATAGAAAATTATATGTTGATTATGAAGAAGGCTTCATTGGTTATGGACTTAAGAAAAATGATCCAGTAAGCGATTGCTCTGAAATTGATGATATCATTTGTTTCTTTGCTAGTGGAAAAATGATGGTTTCTAAAGTTTCTGATAAGAAATTTGTAGGTAAAGACCTTATTTTTGCTAGTGTATGGAAGAAAGGGGATACGAGAACTATTTACCATTTATTTTATCAAGATGGATTGGGTGGAGCCACCATGATGAAACGATTCTATGTAAATTCAATTACTCGAGATACTGAATATGATTTAACGAAAGGTGTTAAAGGTTCTAAAATGCTCTATTTCTCTGTGCATCCAAATGGAGAGAGGGAAGTAGTTAGTGTAATGCTCCGACCAAGACCACATCTCAAAAGATTGCGATTTGATATCGATTTAGGAGAGTTATTGATCAAAGGAAGAAATTCTGCTGGAAATCGTGTTACTAAGGAAATTGTTCAGAAAATTATCCAAAAAGAGGTGGGAGGATCTACCTTGGCAGCGCGTAAAATTTGGTATGATTCCATTGTTGGTCGACTTAATGATGAAGGAAGAGGAAAGTTTTTAGGCTCTTTTAAAGGAAATGATAAGTTGTTGACCCTTTATAAAAATGGTGATTATCGCTTGAGTTCTTTTGATCTATCTACTCATTTTGATGAAGATAAAATTCATATTGAAAAATGGATTCAAGATCGACCGATTTCAGCAGTCTATTTTGATGCTGAAAAAGATTTGCATTTTGTAAAACGCTTTATTTGTGAAATTACAGCAGATAAAAGGGTTTCGTTTATTAGTGAAATTGCAGGTTCTTATTTAGATACTGTTTCAACCGCTTTTAGACCTGAAATTAAAATAGTGTACAATAAACTATTGAAGGAAACCAAGAATCTTGCCGATACAGTCCTCAATATGGCGGATCTAATTGAGGTTAAAGGTATGAAAGCTCAAGGAAATCAAATCACCAAATTAAAGGTGAAGGAAATTGTACTTACACATCCAATTGATGAAAGTCCTGAAGCTTGGCCTATTGAAGAGGAAGTGCTTGTATTGAGTGAAGATGCTGAAGATATTGAAGACATGGATGATGCAGCTGAAATACCTACAATGGAATGGGACATAACGAAAGAAGAGGAGGAAGACGATCAAATGAAATTGTTCGATGAAGAATAGTTCTTTTTCGCTCCTATTCATTTTCATATTCCCTTTTTTAATTTTTTCTCAGTATAATTCTGACAGTTCCCATCGTAAGCAAGAAAATTATTCAGTAACAGTTTCGACTTCGTTTCAGAAAATGGATTTGTTTACTGGAATAGGCACTCAAGTTCAACATAGGAAATGGATTTATGGTTTGACTATTGGATTTGGAACGCGAACCACTTTTTTTTCTTCTAAAGTATATCCTGAATTAGATGGTTTTGTAGCGTATGATTTCAGTAGAAAGAAACAAAGAATATATCTGCAACCTATGCTGTGCGCGAAATATGCTGTCATGAATTTAAATGCGTTAATTTCAGACTATCAACTAGGATTGGGTTATCAATTAAAAATCCCACTAGGATCCGGTAAAATATTTCTGTTTCAACAGTCGAGCGCTGGACCAAGTATAAGATCTTTTTCGAATATAAGTGCATCTAAAAATAGTTTTTTATTCTTAAATTATCAGTTGAAAATTGGATTGGC
>CANLAQ010000022.1 GCA_947488235.1 Flavobacteriales bacterium
CTTTAAAATATTTAGATGTACAAAATTTACTCAACTACTAATCTTTGTGTAGAAATCACACCATCAATAGTAACTACAACAGCATAAATCCCTGAATTAAGATTCTCTGTGTTCATTTCAATCGTTGATGTTCCATTTAAATTAGAGTAATTAGCAGCTCTTAAGATCTTACCGTTCATATCCATAACTTGAATGGAAACATCACTAGATTTCTTGAGGTTGATAGAAATAATTGTTTTATCCGTTGCTGGATTTGGATACATGTTCACTTCAGCGTCTAATTGGTAGCTGAGAGCCTCATAAAGACCTGCATTAGCACCTGCCTCATATCCATTTGCAACAGCTTCAGCGATAGTAGCAGTTCCTGCGTTGTCAATTCTTCCGTCAGGACTTAAAATCATTCCAATGATGTGCATTTGAGTTTCGTCCCAAGTTGCCGGCAACAAGAAACTGAAATTAATAGTATGAGATTCTCCTGAATTGACAACTGCTGGAAAACTATTAGCATAACCTGTAAAGCTAGGAGCAATAACTCTTGCAACATGGTCATATACCATTTGAGCAGCAGGCACTGAGCTTGGTAATGATTCAAAACCACCCATTACACCATTTCCTCCACCCGCATATGCGTTGGATTGATTGTATCCAGATCCCGTTCCAGTAACATCATCTTCCGTTAAAACACATGCTAATTTATAAGAACTAGTAGCTGCAGCTGCAAAAGTGGCTTTTACAGAAACATTTAATACTCTTGTCGCTGCATCCCATGTCGCCCCATTATTAATAATCGCTACTGGAGGTGTTTGTAATCTTGCGAAAAAGTCTGTGGACATTCCAGAAGGATCTCCATCGGCACCTCTATCTACAAGCGCACTCGGATATCCAGATATCAATGCACCAATTCCTGCATCATAATCAGTTACCGTCATTGGGTCACCGTTGTGCACTGCAATACCTGCCCAAAATCCATCATAATCCGTTGCAAATTTATCCATGAAAACAGCGCCTCTTGGACACCATTGACACCATGTTCCAGTTCCTTCTTCACCAACTACCATTTTTCCAACTGCAGGAACTACTGGGTTGATACTTTGTGTCATTGAATCATCACTTGGATCATTATCAACTCCACCATTTACATTGTATACTGTTGCAACAACATTACTCAATCCTGGTGCTAAAGTCAAACTTGGCATAGTTACCGTATAGGTAGCTAAACTTGCAAGATTTATACCGGTAACATTTTGAGTGTAAATGGTTCCGTTGTAATTAAAATCTACATCAAATGAAGTAATTGCAGTAGCGCCGGCATTTAACACTTTAACTGTTGGAGTAACAAGTTGACTTGCAATATTTCCGCCAACATTGATACTTGAAACCATTGCATTTAAATTTTGAAGTGTATAAGTTTGGTGATCAAAACTTACATCATCCACATAAAACTGTGAATTTTGTATTGGAAAGAAATCTGTTGATGCAACAGAATTAACTCCATTGGTCCATGTTCCAACCAATACACCATCAATATATGCTTTCCATACATGAAGGGTTAAGTTTGCAACAATTTTTAATTCAAACCAAGTAGCTTGGGGATAATTAGTTGAAACAAGATTAGCAGTTGCACCATCGTCAATTGTTAGATTACCAGAAGCAAGATTTACATTCAATGCCCAAAGATTACCAATGGTTAAAGCGCCTTGGATGTTGTAATATCCTTTTTTACCTGAGTTGACATATAGTTTTTTCTGAAGCGTGAAAATTCCACTATTGTACAATTGACCGAATTTTAAAACGACATCTTGAGGTCCTCCATTTGCAGCTGTCGATGAAAAATAAATGGAATTAGATGGACTGCTTGATTGTATGTTGTTAATGGTTGCGTCTTCCGTATTCCCTTCAGTTCCACTCCAAGTAGACCATGTTAGTGATTGTGGGCCAAGGTAGGAACCTACGGCATAAGAGTCAAAATTGTCAGAGAATAACTGTGAAAATCCAGTTAAACTCATTCCAATCATGGAGGAAAGTAAAATTATTTTTTTCATAATTGTTAATTTAATGTTTGTTTTAGAGTCCCTAAATTAATAAAAAGAATTGAATAATTGACGCTATTTTAATATTGCCACAAAATCTTTTTGTCATGATTTTAAATAAAAATACACGCCAAAAAGGGAACTATTTTATGTTTTTTAGCTGGATTTCATCCAGCTCTAATGACATTCAACCCCTAATAGGGTTATAACCTTATTGTATTAGTAAAATCAAGACCAATCTATGGAATAAGGATCTAATTTTATAAAAATCGATTATGTTTATACCCCAGCTTCCTCTTTCACCAAAAATCTTATCACTTCTGAGGCTGCATACAATCCAAATAAGGCGGGCATATAACTAATCGTTCCATAAAAAGATTTTTTAAAATTGGTTCCATCCGTAAGTTTGAGAGAAGATTTCAATTGAATTTCTTCTGAGAAGACAGCTTTAATACTTCTAAAAGATATGGCTTTGCTCTTCATTCTTTTTTTAATATGATTTCCCAATTTGCAATTATTCACAGCTTCTAGGTTGGCAACACGAACTTTTGAAGGATCTAATTTTCCGCCTGCGCCCAAGCAAGTAATAATTTTCAATTTTTTCCTTTTACAGGCAATGATCCACTCTAATTTTGGTGTAACTGAATCAATGCAATCCATAATATAGTCGGGTTGATGGGTTTCAATTATTTCCCACACCCTTTCTCCAACAACGAACTCTGAGATTATATTTAATTTCAAATCTGGATTAATATCCAACAATCGTTTCGCTAGAACTTCAGTTTTAAGTTGATTGATGGTGGAATCAAGTGCTGTTAATTGTCTGTTCTTGTTTGTTTCATCAAATTTATCACCATCAATCAAGGTCATTTGACCTACTCCCGAACGAGCAATAAATTCAGCCGCATAGGATCCAATCCCTCCAAGTCCAACAATAAGTACATGAGCCTTATTGAGTTGTTCCAATTGGCGCTTATTTAACAATAATTCAGTGCGTTCGAGCCATTTCGACATTTTATTTGAGTTGAGTAACATTAATAATTTCTATTCACTGCTTGAAATATCAGTGATTTTGCAAAATTAAAAAAGACTTTCAAACCGCAATTGCTTATTTCTTTAACAATTTTTACTAAATTCGGCTCAAACTAAATTATTAAACAATGGATATTAAGAAAGAAGAAACCGGTAAAATTGAAATGTTATTTGGCCACCCCAAAGGATTATGGTTCATGTTTGGAACAGAAATGTGGGAGCGTTTTGGCTATTATTTGATGTTAGGAATTTTCTCCTTATACATGATTGATGGATGGAACAACGGTGGAATGGGTTTTGCTGCAGATACGAAATCTGATATTTATGGTACTTATTTAGGTTTAGTTTATCTGACACCATTTATTGGCGGATTAATAGCGGATAGACTATTAGGATACCGAAAATCCATTGTGATTGGTGGATTGATGATGGCGGCGGGATATTTCATGATGTCTATGCACACGGTAACTTCATTTTACATTGCATTAATGTTGATTATTTTAGGTAATGGATTTTTCAAACCTAATATTTCAACCTTAGTGGGTAGTTTATACAGTGAAGATTCACTTAAGGCAAAAAAAGATGCTGGATTTAATATTTTCTATATGGGAATTAATATCGGTGCCTTCATTTGTAATTTTGTTGCTGCCTATATGCGCATCAATTTTGGATGGGGATACGCATTCGCTGCCGCTGGAGTTGGAATGTTAGTAGGGGTAGTAATTTTCCTTCTTGGAAATCGACATATCAAATCTTATGATGTAGTTAAACCACTTCAGGAAGGTGATATGTCCACAGGAAAAATATTAGGATTAACGGTTTTACCGATGTTTCTTTTTGGAACTTTAGGCTACATGCTACCAGGAAATTTCTTAGGATCTGACACAAATGATGCTTTTATTATCGGATGTCTTCCAGTGATTGGATTCTTTATCTATTTGGCATTTAAATCAGAAGCTAAAGAAAGTAGAGCGATTAAAGCATTGCTAGCAGTATTTACTTGTGTGATTTTATTCTTCGCTATCTTCCATCAAAATGGTGATGCACTTACGATTTGGGCAGAAGACCATACCGATAGGGAAATGTCGGCAGGAGTTGCAGGGGTAGCAGATAAAGTTGATATGGCTCAAATCGTTGTGAATAATGATTTGGTTAGCATGAAAAGTGATGGTGCTTTTAATGATTCAATTGTTAAATTGGAGTCCATTGCTGAGAAAATGCCAAATGCTTCTGTAAAAGAAATAAAGGCAAAGAAAGATTATTTGAAAAATATAGAAATTCAAAAAAAATCAAGAATGTATTTTAGTAACCTTCCTGCTAATAAGATTCCAGCAAAAGGAAATAATCTTAGACTATATTCTACAGAGCTGTATCAATCTATCAATCCATTTTGGGTGGTCTTGTTAACGCCAATCATGGTGGGTGTATGGGGATTCTTTAGAAGAAGAAAAAGAGAACCAAGTACTCCTACTAAAATCTTCATTGGATTGATCATTACTGCCTTGTCTGCTTTAGTAATGGTTGGAGCTGTATTTGCTACCAATGACATGACTGGAAAAGCAAGTTCATTGTGGTTGTTAGCTTCTTATGGTGTGATTACGATTGGTGAATTGTGTTTGTCTCCAATGGGACTTTCATTGGTTTCTAAATTAAGTCCACCACGAATTACTGCCTTGATGATGGGTGGGTTTTTCTTAGCCATTTCCGTTGGAAATAAACTTTCTGGAATGCTTTCAAGTTTGTGGGAAACAACCAAGCAAAAGGAAAACTTCTTCTATCTTAACTTTGCTTTGGTAATGGCTGCTGCAATAATATTATTATTAATGTTGCGCTGGTTGAATCGTGTAATGAAAGAAAATAATGTACTATAAATGGCAAGTCAATCAGAAATAACTTTATCAGAAATTCAAGATTTTAAAGGCAAATACCCCAAGCAATTGTGGTATTTGTTTTTTACTGAAATGTGGGAGCGCTTTTGTTTCTATGGCAACAGGGGCATGTTAACTGTTTTTATGGTTGATGTATTATTGTTGAGTGATAAAGAGTCAAATTTAAAGTATGGAGCTATTCAAGCTTTTGTTTATGCATTTACTTTTATTGGTGGCTTGTTTGCAGATAAAGTTCTGGGCTTTCAAAAATCATTGTTTTGGGGTGGAATTTTAATGATCATTGGAAGTGTAATCCTTGGGGTTTCAGCACATGATTATTTTTATTACGGAATCTGTTTACTTATTGTTGGAACTGGTTTCTTTAAACCGAACATTTCCACCATGGTGGGTGAATTGTACAAAGAAGGAGATCCGCGTCGTGACGCTGGATTTGGTTTGTTTTATGCTGGAATTAATGTAGGCGCTCTTTTTGGCGGTGCGATTTGTGTATATGTTGGAAAAAGTTATTCTTGGGATTTAGCCTTCTTGCTTTCAGGCGGTTTTATGATTGTTGGTCTCATCACTTTCCTGATCTCTAGATCAAAATTAGGTCCCATTGGATTGGCTCCTGTGCACGAATTTCCTTTAAAAGCAAAGAGAAATACTTGGTTGGTTTATATCGGTACACTCGTGGCGCTTCCCCTTATTTATATCATGATCAACAATACACATTATACAGACATGTTTATGTATATCATTGGTCCCGCTACCTTGGTCTACTTGGGTTCTGAAATGATAAAACTCAAATGGGAAGAGAATAAAAAAATGTTTGCAGCTTTAGTATTCATAATACTTTCAGTTCTTTTTTGGGCCTTTTTTGAACAGAGTGGAGGTTCACTTAGTTTGTTTGCAAAAGATAATCTACACATGGATTTATTCTTTTTTAATATTGATCCAAATGTGGTGAACAATTCCTCTAATTCTTTATTTGTAGTGCTCTTCAGCCCATTAATTGGTTTGCTGTGGTTGTGGATGAAAAAGAAAAAGATAGAGCCTAATTATTTTGTTAAGTTCGGAATGGCATTCTTATTTTTAGGTGGCGCCTTTTATGTGTTTTATGCCAATCGATTTTTTGCTGATGCTAGCGGAAAAACCTCTCTGATTGTCTTCACGGGAGCTTATTTTGTAATTACCATTGCCGAATTATTCTTATCCCCAATTGGCTTGTCCTTAATGACAAAATTATCACCCAAAAAACTATGGGGTGTTATGATGGGCTTGTGGTTTTTGGCCAGTGCTTACGGACAATATGTAGCAGGAATTTTGGGCGCTGGCATGGCTTCACCAGATCCGAAAGCAAGCGCAACTGTCAAATTAAATCTATTTACAGAAGGTTACCATCAATTGGCCATCTATGGAATCATCACAGGAATAATTGTGATTCTTGTAGCCCCATTCCTCAAGAAATTAATGAAAGGGGTTGCGTAATTATTTTAGTAAGTAGTGTAGATAAGTAAGAATTCTAGAAATCAGATTCTATATTTCTTGAAGAAAGCATCCCAATTCCAAAGGTAGTTCCCCATAATTTCATCCATTCTTTTTAAGAAAATTGGATTGGGAACTTGCATTCTCTTGAAATATTCGTCTTGGAATTCATTTAAGTTATACTTGTAAAAGAATGCTTTTGACATCGCATATATAACATTCTTTGAAGGCATATTCACACGATTCATAAAGCTGCGGTATTCTTTTACAATGCTGCGAATATCAAGTTCACTCATTTCGTAAACCTTAGCCAATTTTTCGTAGACTAATTTCTCAACCCGCTCCGCTTGATTGGATTCGAAGGTACTTTCCAAAATAGAAATATTCCCAGCAATAACAATTAATGCGAATTCGCTATTGTTAGATGCGTCAATATTTGGGCTTGAGGTAAATGCAGGATCTTCATTAATCCATTGAGCAATCACACCAAATCCATTATCTACTGAATCAAATAGCGCATTTATAAAAATGTTGGCAACTTGATTGTCAGTTAGTTTTTTCTTAATGAGTGTTCCAAACATCCGCGTTTATTTTCATTTTGCCTATTTACAAAGTTAACTTTCACTTAAGGGGAATTTAACTTTGTTTTTGTGGGTTTTCAACCAAGTTTTCAACAGAATGATTTTTTTTGCTTTAATGTGCTTAAATTTGCATCAAAATTTTTTATTATGAAAGGAATTATCAAAACAAATAAAGGTGAAATGCATATTTCATTTTACGAAAGTGATGCACCAGGAACGGTTGCTAATTTTGTTAAATTGGCAAAAGATGGATACTATGATGGTTTAAAATTTCACCGTGTGCTCTCTGACTTTGTAATTCAAGGTGGTTGTCCTAATTCTAGAGATGGAGCGAAGGGAATGCCAGGAACAGGTGGTCCAGGATATTCAATTAAATGTGAATTGGATGGCGAAAATCAATTTCATGATAGAGGTGTATTATCCATGGCTCACGCTGGAAGAAATACAGGTGGATCTCAATTTTTTGTTTGTCACTCAAGAAACAATACAGCACATTTAGATCGTGTTCATACTTGTTTTGGAAAAGTAACGGATGGAGTAGATGTTATTGATGAAATTCGTGAGAATGACACCATCAATTCAATTGAAATTATCGAAGATTAATTTTCAGATAGCAAGCACTAACTTTTGGGCTTACCATTATTATTTAATCGACCTGAAGGTTAGATTTATTCTTGTGTTATTTACTTTTTTCTCTTTTGGAACTGTATGTTGCCAGTAATGTTGTAATTCCCCCAACATGATTAATACGGTACCATGCGACATCGGAAAAGAGATTTTCATGGCATGATTGTCCTTCCTTCTTATTCTAAAAATTCTCGTAGCTCCAAAATTTACTGAACCAATAATCGGGTTGCTGCCAAGTTCTTTTTCGTCATCTGTATGCCAACCCATATGATCTGTTCCATCTCTGTACCAATTTAAAAGTACACTATTAAATGCTGTGTTGGCTGGAATTTCAGTTTTTTGTTTGATTTCCATGAGTATTGAATTCCATGGCTTGGGAATTAAAGTTAGACCAGAATAGGTATATTTTTTATCATGATCACCGTGCCAAGCAGAATATCTAGGGATGAAAACTTCTTTGCCAAACATTTTTATTTTATCATTGTTCCAATCAACATTTAGAAAGTTAATGTCATTTAATTTTTCCTTTTCAAAGCTTCTCCAGTCCGTAATTATAGGGTCTAAACCATTGCTATTCGCGAGTAATTGTTTCAAATAGTAATCACTTGTTTGTTGATCAAAATAATTTGGATGGTATAATATTTTACCATTGGGCACATTGATTTCGAACATTTCAATAACATCATTCCACTTATAATCATAAGCTTCTCCTACGGGTAATGGGATAGGTAAAAAATTAGTATCCTTACTGAATAAATCCATGTTTTAAGCTCATTTTAACTGTAATTCTATGGTTAATTTCAATAACATGAACCGTTGGGTACACAAAATAAATCAGGAAGCGACAGGTACTGTATGCTTATTTCTCCGAAGCATAATCCATTATTTTTTATTGAAGTAGGTAATCCTTCGGGTTCACTAAAATTATAGAGTCTTACTGTTTTACCCTTTTCATCCATAAATATTAATCTGCTGTATCCGTGTCTTGTTATTGCAGCTTGAAAAGATCCATATTGCGAAAGCACTTTGTAAGTGACAGATTTTGAATGAAAACTCCCTTCCTTCATATCAACTTGTCCCAAATAAGTTGTGTGATGTGAGGTAGAATCTTGATCTATATCAAATTGTTCTATGCCTATTAATTGATCATTAATATATTTTTTGAATTTAAAATTGTCTTGGCAAAATGAAGAGAGAGACAAGGTAAAAAACAAAAGAAGCATAAGAGATTTCATATTATTTATCGATTTTTCTTGTTTTAATTAGATTAAAACTCAAATAAATAACCATTAATATAGATAGTGTTAGCATTCCTTTCATTCGAAAGTTGCGAATGACTAATAAGGTAACGAGGAAATTAATTAGGTAAACTAAAACCAAATAAAAGTTTTTCAGTTTATTTTGGCTGTTCACATAAAGATTTGAGCTACGAACAAGTATCAAAATTACAAGTGGATAAACAATTAAGATGATCAAGGCAAAGACTAAATAATAGAAAATACCTGCTCCAAGTCCTGTCATTTGTTAGCTGTTTAAACTATTTTATTTCCCAAACTGCCCCATAATTAATTGAGCAAGTTCTTCTCCAATGCGATCTTGTGCTTCCACTGTTGCTGCCCCGATATGAGGTGTACATGCTATTTTAGGATGATTTAATAAGGAAGGATTGGGATTCGGTTCGTTTTCAAAAACATCCAATGCAATTCCAGCAACATTTCCATTGTCTAATGCTTCCAACAAATCAATTTCATTAACAACGCCTCCTCTTGCTGCATTCACAATTCGAACTCCTTTTTTCATTAGAGCAAATTCTTTGGCACTGATTACAGCGCTTCCGTCATTTTGCTTGGGTACATGAATGGAAATAAAATCTAGACTTCCAAGCACATTATTTAAGGATGCTGTTGGTGTTATGGTATAGTTTACAGATTGATCTTTGCCAATGGGAATTTTAATGTCACAAGGCTCTGTTTTTTTATCTATTGCAATCACTTCCATTCCTGCTCCTAAGGCATAGGAAGCCAAAGTTTTCCCTATTCGACCAAATCCTATAATGCCTAATGTTTTTCCACGCAACTCAATTCCTTTTGCATAATTCTTTTTTAAGGTAGCAAAATCTCCATGTTCCATGTTTTTATAGGAATCATTTAGAAACCTACTCATGGAGAATAGATGTCCCATTACCAGTTCAGCAACCGACTGAGACGAAGATGCTGGTGTATTGATCACTGTTATTCCTTTTTCTCGTGCATAAGCGACATCAATATTATCCATTCCAACCCCACCTCTTCCAATAAGTTTTAAATGAGGACAGGCATCAATCACTTCTTTTCTAACAGTGGTTGCACTGCGCACTAAAATCATTTCGATCCCTTGCGCATTGACTGTAGCTGCTAAATCTGCTTGATCTACCTTTTCTGTTATTACAATAAATCCGGCTTTTTCTAAAAGTGTTTTTCCGACAGCTGAAATTCCATCGTTGGCTAATATTTTCATTTTAATCGTTTGTTTTATGCGTTAGCAAATGACTTCATTACCGCTACTAATACTTGTACACTTTCAATAGGTAATGCATTGTACAAGGAAGCGCGATATCCTCCAACAGATCTATGACCTGGCAAGCCCACTATTCCAGCAGCTTTCCATGCAGCGTCAAATGCTGGAGCATGCGCTTCGTCATGAAGCAAGAAGGTAACATTCATCAAGGAACGGTCTTCTGTAGCAACAGCGCCTTTAAACAATGGATTTCTGTCGATTTCATCATAAAGCAATTTAGCTTTGGCGATATTTCTTTGTTCTATTGCTTTTACACCTCCATTTGCGATTAAATCTCTAAGATTCAACATGGCAACATAGATAGAAAAAACAGGGGGGGTATTCAACATGGATTCTTTTTCGACCTGCTGTTTTAAATCCAAATAGGTAGGTAAAAAAGGAGATGTTGATTTTCCGAGTATCGATTCTTTTATGATATATAAAGTAGCTCCTGCAGGTCCTAGGTTTTTTTGAGCTCCAGCATAGATTAAGTCAAATTTTGAAATGTCTATTTCTTTAGAGAAAATATCAGACGACATATCACATACTAAAGGTAAGGTGGTCTCAGGAAAAGATTGAAATTGTGTCCCGTAAATAGTATTATTGGAGGTGAAGTGAATATAATCTAAACCTTCGGGAATGGAATAATTTTTTGGGATATGGGTAAATTTTTCATTTTCTGAACTTGCAAATACATTCACATCAACGCCTACCTTTTTCGCTTCTTTGATGGCACCAGTGGCCCAAGTTCCTGTATTGATATAGCCTGCTTTTTTGTGTTCGCGCATCATGTTCAATGCTGCAATGGTAAAACCTAAGCTTGCACCCCCTTGCATGAACACTACGGCGTATCCCTCAGGAACATTCAAAGCTTTTTTTACTAAAGCAATGGTTTCATCCATTACGGCAACAAAATCTTTGTGTCGGTGAGAAACTTCTAGGATTGATAATCCATTAAAATCAAGAACTGCCTCAGCAGCTTGCTTAAAAACATTTTGTGGTAAAATACAAGGTCCAGCGCCAAAATTATGTTTCATCTTTATTTATTTTTATTACTGTAATTTTTTTTACAATTTAATTTTACTAGGTATAAAAAAAGCCGTCAATTTGACAGCTTTAAAAAATTAAATATTAATCAGCTTTCGCTTTCTTTGGAGCGGCTTTTTTCGCCGCTGCAGGTGCCGCTTTTTTAACTGCTGGAGCTTTCTTTTCTTTTTTAACCGCCTTAACAGCAGCTATTACTACCTTTTCGTCGCTTTTTCTTTTTCTAGTGTTCCCGTAAGAACCCATTGATCTTTTGCCTTTTGCAGTTTTTTTATCTCCTTTTCCCATGAACTAATTATTTGTGTTTTTTTATTTATTGTAATGATTATAACAAAGTTAAAATTCTTTTTTAATTATTCTCCTTCTAAATTCATTTTCCAATGCATCTCCACCATTCAATATCTTTCTACACCATTTAATTTTAAGCTCAATTTGTTCTTCTGGTGACAATTTCCAATCAAATTCGCTTTGTATCAGTCTATTTCTAATCCCTTGAAGTAACAAAGCAACTGAAACAGAAATATTGAAGCTTTCAGTGAAGCCATACATAGGAATTGTAACGGTATAATCAGCTGCTTCCATTACTTCTTCCGATAATCCTTGTCTCTCCGTCCCAAAGAAAAAGGCACATGGCGCATCCAAAGGAAGGGTAGCAAGGGAGTAACTCGATTCATGTGGGGAAGTGGCAACTATTTTAAACCCTTTAGCTTTAAGTTTTGTTATGCAATCGCTTGTTGGATTTTCTCCTTTATTGAAATTATACATGTCCACCCATCGACCAGCCCCTAAGGCAATATCGCGTTTCACCTCGTATTGGTTATTTTTCTCAATAACATTCAGTTCTTGTATTCCAAAACAATCACAAGTTCTTAATACTGCCGAGGCATTGTGCTCTTGATAAATATTTTCTAAAGCAATGCTGATGTATTGTGTTCGTTGCGCTGCTATTCGATCAAACATCTCCACTTTATTCGGCGTGATGATCTCGTAAAACATAGCCAACACCTTATCATCAATATAATCCATCTACCTCTTTATTTTTCTTTAATATAATCTCTTCTCTTCAACCAACCGCGATATACAAAAAAGGAAAACAAGGAAATACCAATAGCAATCATAACACCAATAATAGTGTAATAGCCATTTTTATATTTCAATTCAGGCATGTTTTCAAAATTCATTCCGTAAACACCTGCAATGAAGGTAAGTGGAATAAAAATGGAACTTACGATCGTAAGAACTTTCATGATTTCATTCATTCTTTGTCCTTGAGAGGCATAATAGAAATTGGACATTCCATCAAGCACTTGTTTTAGGGCTTCTATTTCTTCTATTACATGCATACAACTATGGTGCAGCCCAATGAAATATCTAATATTTGTTTTATCGATAAATACACTATCACTAGATTGTAATTGAATGGTGATATCCCGCATCGGATTTGCAATTTTTCGAAGTTCAATGAGTTTTCTTTTTTCCCATTCAATTTTATTCAGAATCAATTTATCTTCGCTTACATGTAATTCTTTTTCTAAAACACCAACGGTTTGTGTTACTTCATCAATTACCTCAAAGTAATTATCGATAATGGCTTCTAAATTCCTGAATAATAAAAAATCTGCTTTTTTGGAACGAATTTTCCCTCTACCTTTTTCAATTCTATCTCGCACATCATTAAAATGCTCTCCAGATCTTTTCTGTATGGATAGTAAATAATCATTAGAAAGAAAGAAAGTTATTTGTTCTTGAAATAAAAGCTCCTCTTTTTTCTTGCTTGGTAATGCTGAGATGACACTGAAGAAAATATAATTTGAATATTCCTCCACTTTAGGGCGCCTAATTTCTTTATAAATATTTTCTATGCTGAGGCGATCAATCCCCAATCGTAAACATAGATGTTCTATCGATTCCTTATCATGAATATCATGGTAATTGAGCCACGATACAAAGTCATGGTCCAATTCTCCATCTAGAAATTCAGTAGCGAAATACGCAGCACTTTCTTTTTTTACTAAATAAAAAGAAGGACTGTATTTATAAAGTTGACAAGTAGTAGGAAGTTGCATACTTTTTTTAGTGAAGTTAAAAAAGATTAATCAAGTAATAACTGATTAGCAAAATTCATTAAAATTAAATTAGATTCTGTCGCTTTTTCTCATGCGGAATGAAAACAATAACTTCCAGGAACGAGGCATAGCATTTTAAGGAGCTCAAAACGCATATTTATTGTTGACTAATCTTTGTTTTAACAGTAGATAAAGAGCAATGGGAACAAGTCTCCTTCTTTGCGAAAAATTGTTTGTAGATCCGCTTACCTATAAAGTAAAGGGCTCCTAGTAAGAGAAGAAAGACTATAACATTTTGAACCATAAGCAAAAGTAATTAATTCTTGTCTATTGCAAAATTTGAAAAACTAAAAAAGCACTCAAGTACGCCATTGTTCCCATAACAAGCAATTGTATAAGGGGCCATTTCCAGCTATTGGTTTCTCTTTTCACCACTGCTAAAGTTGCCATGCACTGCATTGCAAAAACATAAAAAACCATTAATGAACAACCAGATGCAAGCGTATAAGCCGATTGCCCCTCACTATTCTTTGCTGCTTTTAGCCTGCTAATTAATCTTTGTTTTGATGCGCTATCATCGTGAATGGCGTAAATTGTAGCCAATGATCCCACAAAAACTTCTCTTGCTGCAAAAGAACTTAGAAGTGAAACACCCATTTTCCAATCATAACCTAAGGGTTTAATAATAGGTTCGATCAGTTTGCCTAAATGTCCAATATAAGAGCCTTCTAATTTAGCTGAAGCAATATAATTGGCTTGATCCATCTTATTTGATTCTTTAAATAGGGTACTTGACTTCGTGTTTTTGATCTTCTGCTCCATACTTCCTTGTGGACCATAGCTGGCAAGTGCCCATAAAATTATAGAGATTGCTAAAATTACTTTTCCAGCATCCCAAACAAAAATCTTCACTTTCTCAAGTACTGTCTGAAAAATCGTTCCCCATCTTGGGTTTTTTAAATCAGGTAATTCCATAATTAAGAACCCAGTTTTCTTTTGTTTTATGATCAATTTGAGCAGGATAGACAAGCCTAAGGCTGCGACTATTCCAAGTGTGTATAAACCAAAAAGGACAATACCCTGTAAGCTTATAATTCCACCAATGTATGTTTTTGGAATAACAAGAGCAATCAATAAAGTGTAAACAGGAATGCGTGCGCTGCAACTCATCAATGGTGTTACGATAATAGTAATCAAGCGCTCCTTCCAATCCGCAATGGTTCTCGTGGCCATAATCCCAGGTATCGCACATGCAATTCCAGACATCAAAGGAACGATGCTCTTTCCGTTAAGTCCAAAAGGACGCATTATTTTATCCATTATAAAGACAACGCGGGACAAATACCCACTTTCTTCGAGAATGGCAATAAAAAAGAATAATAAGGCAATCTGAGGAATAAAAACAGTCACCCCTCCAATACCCGGAATTAATCCTTGACTAAGGAGTTTATTCAATATCCCACTTGGTAAGGCGGCACTGGTCCATTCGCTTAATTTCATAAAGAACAATTCTATCCAGTCCATGGGATAGTTGGCTAATGAAAATATAAATTGAAAAATCACAAAGAGAACACCAATGAAGATTAGATATCCAAAAATGGGATGGGTTAAAATTCGATCTAGCTTACTTGAGGTATATTTTTCAATTTCTGGTTTTTGTTTTACAATTTTTTGAATTAAGCCATTAATTTTATGGTAGCGTTGATTGGCTTCTTCTTTTTGGCCCTCTTCATCCTCCATACTTAAGGGAAATTGACCAGGCAAAAATATTTCGGAACTTGTTTGAAATGTATGTTGCTGAATAGCACGAATCAAGCGATCTTTTCCAAAACCAATTCTAGCATTCATGCTTACTAATTCAATGGAGGGGAAAGCAGATTTTAAAGCTTCCAAGTCTATTTCTATTCCTTTTTTCGAAGCAATATCTCCCATATTTAAAACCAGAATCAAGGGTATTTTTAGGTCTTGAAGTTGGGTGAAAAGCAATAAATTTCGCTCTAAATTGGAGCTATCAACCACCACAATGGCTAAATCAGGATAATCTTTATTTTTGCGATTTGTAATTACCTTATATACTACTTCTTCATCTTTGGAATGTGGATAAATGCTATAAATCCCTGGAAAGTCTGTTACTGTATATTTGACATCTTCGATTTGAAACACACCTGATTTGCGTTCTACCGTAACGCCCGGAAAATTACCGACCTGTTGTCTTAAGCCTGTTAATAGGTTAAAGATGGAACTTTTACCCGTATTTGGGTTGCCAAATAATGCAATTTTCATATCTGAGCAAACTTACGAAAATGAAAGTAATTAAAGGGAATCAACATGAATATACTTTGCTTCATCCAAGCGTAAACATACCGTAAAACCCTTTACTCTGATCGCAATTGGATCACCTAGTGGAGCCTTATAAAGCAATTCTAATTCGGTGCCGGACAACATGCCCATTTCTGTGAGTTTGGTCGATAAAAAAGGATGGCATATGGTCTCAATTACTACTTTCGAACCTGCGGACATCTCACTTAGCTTCATTGTCATGATGCAAAGTTAAGTTTGAATTATGAATTTATATATACCTCTTTTGTGGTATTTATTGTAAAACAAGTCTGATGGTATGCCTTGTTTTTTGTGTTAAAATAGACTCTTTATCTTTCGTTACTAATGCAATTGTCGCGTCATCGTAATGTCTAATAGTAACCAAAGAAAGATTGTCATTATACTTAACTGAATAATCGTTTGCTAGATGGGATAAAAGTCTTGTCAATTGTTCTTGATTTTCATCGACTAGAATAGAGAAACTTAATGCTGAATTTTGCATTAAATTGATCTTTATTTGCTCTAAGGATAAAATATTAAATAGGTCAGCTAAGTTCTCTTCTGCAATGAACGAAAAGTCTTTTGGTGTAATTGAAATTAATAATTGTTTTTGTTTAATAATAAACGAAGGAATCAACTCATCTTTATTGGTACTTGCCTGAATCTCAGTTCCTGAACCTGTTGGATCTAAAAAGGACTTCACATATAGAGGTATGTTTTTATTTTGAAGAGGCTTAATAGTCTTCGGGTGAATGACACTTGCTCCATAATAAGACAATTCAATAGCTTCCTTAAAAGAAATTTGCTCTAATTTTTTTGTGTCTTCAAAATATTTCGGGTCTGCATTCAACATGCCTGGAACATCTTTCCAAATAGTAACACTTTCAGCATCTCCACAATAGGCTAATATTCCGGCAGTGTAATCAGATCCTTCTCTACCTAAAGTTGTCGTGAATCCTTCTGCAGTATGACCAATAAATCCTTGAGTGATTACTAGATCTGAATTTATTAGTACTTCATCAAATGCTGATGAGACAAGCTTGGAAGTAATTTCCCAATCTACTTTTCCTTCTTGAAAGTTCGTATCTGTTCTAATTAATTTTCGTGCATCCATCCAAGTTGCTTTGTAAGCTTGTTCCAGCAAGTATTCTAACAAAATATGTGAAGAAAGAACTTCCCCTAAGGATACTATTTGATCGTATTCGAAACTGTAGTGATCAGAAAAATTATCCTTAATTCGCAACTTTAATTTTTCGAATATCGAATCTATAATCTGAAATATTTTATAGTGTCTTTCCTGAAAAAGCTCCCCAAGAATAAACTGGTGGTATTCATATAATTCATCCACTAGATTGTTGAATAGTTTTTCATTTTTCTCTTGTAATGCTCCAACAATCTCCTCTAGTTTATTGGTGGTTTTCCCCATTGCTGATACTACAATAACGATCTTCTCTCCAGGATAAAGGGAAAGAATTGCGCCAACATTTTTTACAGCATCTGTATTTTTAACGGAGGCTCCTCCAAATTTGAAAACTTTCATAGCGATCAATTAACTTAGTTTTTCGGAAAGATTTTTAATTTCTTTGGATGGTTTAGCACCTTCATAAAGAATATGATAGACAGCATTTAAAATAGGCATGTCCACATTGAATTTGACATTGATTTCTGAAACGCTTTTCGCCGCATAATATCCTTCTGCGATCATATTCATTTCTAGTTGTGCAGTTTTAACAGAGTAACCTTTCCCTATCATAAATCCAAAACTTCTATTCCGAGAAAATTTAGAATAAGCAGTTACCAATAAATCACCCAAATAGGCACTTGATTTGGTGTCTCTGTGTACAGGACTTACCACATCAATAAAGCGTTCAATCTCCTGAATAGCATTTGACACCAAAACGGCTTGAAAATTATCTCCGTATCCAAGTCCGGCACAAATACCAGAAGCTAGGGCATAAATGTTTTTTAATACGGCAGATAATTCCGTCCCAAAGAGATCATCAGAAGTAGTTGTTTTTATATATCTGCATCGAAGCAAGGTCGAAACATTTTCTGCAATACTCGGGGTGGAACATGCAATGGTGAGATAAGATAAGCGCTCTAGTGCTACCTCTTCCGCGTGACAAGGTCCACAGATTATTCCAATATTTTCATAAGGAGTCCCAAAGGTCTTGTGAATAAACCGCGCAGGAATTGCATGGAATTCAGGTACAATTCCCTTTACCGCAGAAAATACAATTTTGTCTTTAAAGTATTCAATGGGGAAATCTTTAAAAGTATCGGTCAGAAATGCTGCTGGAGTAGCAATTACTATAATGTCAGCCTGCTTAATAATGGAAACTAAGTCTGAGCTTATAATTAATTTGGCTAGATCAAATTCAACATCTTGTAAATAGTGGGGATTGTGCTTAAAACTATGGAGGTGTGTTATGGCTTCTTCATTCCGCATCCACCATGCTACTTTAGGTGAATTATTGCAAAAAAGTTTAACCAAAGCCGTGGCCCAACTTCCTCCGCCTATTACAGCTACTAATGGTGTCTTGTTTGTCATGTTGGACAAAGGTAAAAAAAATCCCCTCTTTTAATTTTAAAAGAAAGATTTATGCACCATTAATTATAGTTGATTATTTCTCCAGCTTGGAGTGCTTCAGCAAAAGCATCGCGCATTTTTTCTAATTTCAATTTAGCATGTGGACTTCCTTCAATTGCTTGATTCTTTAATTGATAATACACATTTAATGATTGACCGAAAATATCTTGTTCTAATTTCTTCTTAATTTCCATGATTTTCGCATTCACTCCGATTAAATAATGCTCAATTTCGCCCAGTCTTTTTAATTCAGAAGGATCTAAATTTTCTTTATTTAATAATTCATGATAGTGCGGTAATAACTCACTAAGTAAGGCTACAAAGCGCTCTAGTTCTGCGTCAAGGGCACTTTTATCTGCTTTAAAATCTCCCATTTAATAATTAGATTATAAAGATAAATTTAACTTTTTTATTCACTAACAATACAAATCGAAAAAATTTAACAATTATTTTAAGTTATACTTGAATACACTTGTTAATTTTAGATTCGTTAAAATATTTTTATGGAAAATCACAAAATAGACTACTTTATCCAAGGGGAAGAAATGCAATTGGTTGAAATAGAATTAGATAACATGGAAACAGCCATCGCAGAGGCAGGAGCTTTTATGTACATGGATGCTCATGTACAAATGGAAACTATTTTTGGTGACGGTTCTGCTCAGCAAAGTGGATTTATGGGCAAATTATTAGGTGCCGGTAAACGCTTGCTTACTGGGGAGAGTTTGTTCATGACTGCATTTACAAATCAAGGTCAATCCAAAGCTCGAGTAGCATTTGCATCTCCTTATCCTGGTAAAATTATCCCCTTTGATCTTTCAGCATATCAAGGTAAAATTATTTGTCAAAAAGATGCGTTTTTATGCGCTGCAAAAGGAGTATCTATTGGTATTTCGTTTCAAAAGAAATTAGGGGCAGGTCTTTTTGGAGGTGAAGGTTTTATTATGCAGAAATTGGAGGGTGATGGAATGGCTTTCTGTCATGCTGGAGGTCATATCATTAAGAGAACATTGCTCGAAGGAGCGTCGTTGAAAATTGATACAGGTTGTATTGTTGCTTATACCAAGGATATTGATTTTGACATTCAGTTTGTGGGTGGAATCAAGAATACTTTCTTTGGTGGAGAAGGCATCTTTTTTGCTACACTCCAAGGTCCTGGCGAAGTTTGGTTGCAATCTCTTCCTATCTCTCGTCTTGCATCTCGTGTGTTGAGTTATGGACAAGGCACAAGAAAAGAGGAAGGTACTGGCTTATTAGGCGGCTTAGGAAATTTAATCGATGGCGATTAATCAACAATCAATTCCCAATCTTCTAGTTTATTTCCAGCCAAAAAGGATTTGAAATCCATTCTTCTTTTGCCTTCCAATTGAATAGATTTGATGGTAAGATAATGGTCTGAACAAGGAAATAATATCCCTTCTTTTGTAACTTCCATTTTTGTCTTTGATTCTAATGGAATTACATCAATGAGTACAGATTCAAAAAGTTTACATTGCAATTGAATGTCTTTTTCTATATTTCTCAAGATACACCAAGCAGCAGGGTAGGGTGATAATCCACGAATTTTATTATGTACTTCTTGAGCTGATTTCCCCCAATCTATTTTTGTGTCTTCTTTGAATATTTTAGGTGCTAATTTTTCTTTTGTTATCAGTGAATCTTCTGATTTTTGAACGCTAGTTTTGAAGGTGCCTAGTGCTAATTGGTCTAGTGTTTTAAGCGTCAATTGGGCACCAAGTTGCATTAATACATCATGCAAAGTCCCAGCATCCATATCAGCATCAATCGTTATTTTTTCTTGATCGATAATGGCTCCTGCGTCAATTTCTTCATTGATAAAGAAGGTGCTCACGCCGGTTTCTTTTTCTCCATTGATGATGGCCCAATTGATAGGAGCAGCACCTCTGTAATCGGGTAACAAGGAAGCATGTAAATTAAAGGTTCCCATTGGTGGAATAGTCCAAACGATTTTTGGAAGCATTCTGAAAGCTACCACTACAAATACATCTGCTTTTAAAGCGGTCAAATCTTCAATAAATTGCTCCTCTTTTAGTTTTTCCGGTTGCAAGGTCAAGATATTCAAAGATTTCGCATAGGTCTTTACTGCACTTTCTCTCAGCTGTTGTCCACGACCCGCTGGTTTGTCGGCAACAGTTACAACTCCCACAAGTTCGTGTTTACTTGAAACAATCTCCTTCAGGATCGTCAAAGCGAATTCAGGCGTTCCCATAAAAACAATGCGCAGCGCTTTCATCTTATACTATTTTTTTCTTCCAATCAAATAATTTCAAATACAATAAGGATAATACTCCAAGTGTTGTAAAGTAAATATACTCAACTGTCCATATCCAATAGACATCCCATTGAAATATTTTAATAAAACAATAAGCGCTACTGATATAAATTAATACTGCAAAAAATTCTATGGTCATCGATACCAGTGTATTCCCACTTCCAAGTATGGTTTGGAAATAAACTGAAATCATCCCGTATAAAAATATAGAACAAGAGATTAAACGAAGAATTTCCGCACTCTTTTGTACATATTGTTCTTCTGGATTAATAAATCTTATCAATGCCTCTGGGTAAAAAAGTGCACCATGAAAAGTAAATAATAGAAATCCAACGGTTAGCAATTGAATACGCCTCTGGATGATGGGAAGCATCTCAAAATTCTTATTGCCGAGGTATTGCGAAATGTAGGTTTTCGTGGTGGCCGCAAATCCCCAAATAGGCACAAAAGCGAGAAAATAAATCGAACGAATGTTCTGTGAAACCGTTAAATCAAAGTTTCCTTTTTGTTCTAACCAGGTAAAAAAGAGGGTCCAAGTCGCTAAGGCAAAAAAGCCTTGTATTAATAAGGGACTGCCAACTTTAAGCAATTCTATAAATGATTTCCATTGAAATGAAAAATAGGAAAACAGTTTATATTCTTTCCTTTCTTTTGAGAAAATTAGAAAAAGCACCAAGGTTGTCATTCCTAAGGCATCTGCAATGGTTGAAGCATAAGCCGCTCCTTCAAGGCCCAAGCGCTGGAAACCAAAGTTTCCAAAAATAAGAGTGTATCCTAATAAAATATTACTTGAGGCGGTAACAACAGCTGCGATTAACACTACCCATGTTTTTCCTTTTGCAATCATCAAGGCTTGAATAGTTAAGGTAATCACGGCAAAAAACAAGGAGAAGCCCCTTATCTTCAAAAAGTCACCTTGCATCAAAGCAATTTTTGTGTTACGCGAATAAGATACAATCCAATCAGGCATTAAAAAATAAAGGAAAAGAAATAAGCCAATGGTAAGGATTAATAGTGTAATAAATGTTGTCCCAAAGATTCTTCCAATGGCTTCAAATCGTTCTTCCCCAATTCTTCTGGCAATTATGATTTGAGATCCATCGCTCATTCCCGCAAGCATTATATAGAGTGTGATGTAAATTAATCCGGCGTTTCCTAAAGCATCAAATGCTTCTGTTGAATACCTACTTAAAAAGGAGGCGTCAGTAATTAATACAATGGATTGAATAAATCCAGATACCATCATGGGTAAAGCAACAGCAAGAATAGATTTATAACTTATCGACAGCATTAATCAATTTGTAAAATCAAGCCTTTGAGGTATTCTCCCTCCGGATGATAAGCGTTAATCGGATGGTCTGCAGCTTGATGTAATTGTTCTAAGATTCTAACATTGCGTCCGGATTCTATGGCTGCAGCAATTATGGTATGGGTAAACATGGTCTTATCTACCACTTGAGAACAAGAAAAGGTAAATACAATGCCTCCAGGTTTTATTTGTCGAAAAGCATGGGCATTGAGTCTTTTATATCCTTGAATTGCTTGATGTCTCTTATCCCTATGTTTTGCAAATGCTGGGGGATCAATTACAATGATATCGTAATCTTCTTTTAAATCTTTCATGTATTCCATTGCATCTGCAACAATACTTTGGTGTTCCCCTTTGAAGGAATTTAATTTCACATTTTCTTCTGTAGCTTCTATTGCTTTTTTAGAACTGTCTAATGAATGTGCAAGGGTTGCACCACCAAGTAATGCTTGTAAACTAAATCCACCAGAGTAACAGAATGTATTCAGAACTTTTTTACCTAAAGCATACCTGTTGAGTAAAGCACGATTTTCTCTTTGATCAATAAAAAAACCTGTTTTTTGTCCAAGCACCCAATCAATTTGATAATGCACCCCATTTTCTATTGCAGTATGTGGGGTAACACAAGATCCAAATAAATACGCGTCAACCACTCCATCTACTTTATTTAAAGTTTCAGATGATTTGGAATAAACAGCCGTTAATTTTTTCCCTAAACTTGCTTTCAATCCTGCAACAATCAAGTCTAAAGATTGATACATGCCAACTGAGTGACATTGAATAACCGCGACACCATTATAGAAATCAATTATTAAACCTGGCAATCCATCTCCCTCACCATGACAAAGTCTAAAAATAGAATTTTGCTTCGTTAGGAGATTTAATTTTAATCTTAACGAAACAGCATTACTCAATTTTTGGGTAAAAAAATCTTCATCAATTGGCTGTTCTTGAAAACTTAAAACACGCACTGCTATGGTTGCATGTTGGTAATGACCAATCGCTAAAAACTGATTTCTACAGTCATGCACAGCAACAAGATCACCATCTTTTAGGGAATCAGTAGGCGTGTAGATGGCACCTGAAAAAACCCAAGGATGTTTTCTTTGTAAGGATTGATCTTTTGATTTTCGCAGTTGTAAAATAGGGTAATTCATAGCTGCAAAAGTAAAGAAAAGCATGGGATTGCGTTCTGTTTTGGTCTTGATGTTTGCAATTAATTTTGTTCATTCGCTTAACTAACAAGTAGAACTGACTATATTTGATAAAAAATTAGAAAAATGAGCAATAAAAGAATTTTGAAAAGAACATTGAATGAGATGATTTATGATGTAGTTGACGAATGTTTTTTCGTTCAAATTACGAAAGAAGATAAGTTAGAAGCATCTGAGAAATTAATCAATGAAGCAGCTGATTTTCAAGTAGGAATCTTGAGCAGCATCAATAAAGCAAAAGGTAAAGCTGAATTTAGAGCGATTTTTCTTGAAGTAGAAGGTAAGACTGGTTATTTCATCGACGCTTTAAATACGCTAAACAACTAATAATTAACATGTTAAAATTAGAATGGAAGACTTTGCTGACAGCCTTAGGGGTGTTTGCTTTCTTAATGATTCTATTTTTAACAGGCGGTCACTCTACCTATTGGAATGCTATTGCATTAGGTGGCTTGATGATCTTTTTGTGGGTGATAGAAGCCGTTTCAATTTATGTAACGGCGCTGCTCCCACTCATTCTAGCAATACCCCTTGGACTTCTTACCTCAGATGATCTCGCAAATGCTTACGGTAATAGTAATGTATATCTATTTTTCGGTGGATTTGTTCTCGCACTCGGACTTGAAAAATGGAAGGTTCACGAGCAAATTGCGTATGCAATATTAACGCTTGTAGGCGATACAAAGCCTAGAATTTTACTCGGTTTCTTGCTTACAACAGGATTCCTCAGTATGTGGATTTCAAATACAGCAACTGCCTTAATGATGATGCCGCTTGCTATTGCGATTATTAAGGCAATGCCTGTTGAGCATCAGAAATCAAAATTCTCCTTGTTTTTAATGTTATCAATTGCATATGCTGCAAGCATTGGAGGCATGGGAACACTTGTTGGCACTCCTACGAATACTCAAATGGCAGCAATTTTACAGCAGAACTATCATATTACAATCGGTTTTTTTGATTGGATGAAAATTGGAATGCCTTTAAGTATCTTATTGTTATTGATCACTTTTGGGTTCTTTTATTTTGCACTTGGTAAAGAAAGATATGATAAACATGATTTCGCTCTAGAAAAGAAACCGTGGACGCGTCCTCAATATGTATCGGTTTCTATATTTGGTCTTGTGGTATTGCTTTGGTCTTTTCGCGAATTGATAAAAGCAAAAACAGGGTTTGATTATCATGACGAAAGCGCCGCTATTTTTGGAGCTATCTTGATGTTTTCGATTCCTGGTGATAAAACTCATAAGCAATTATTAACTTGGAAGGATACAGAAAAGCTTCCTTGGGGAATTCTACTTCTTTTTGGTGGTGGACTTGCCTTGGCGCGTTTGCTTGAGGTAAATGGTGTGATTAATGAATTAACCAAAGTTCTTCAATCTTATAGTGGTTATTCTATTGGAGTAATTATACTGGTAATGGTGATTATTGGTGTTTTTGCCTCCGAAATTTTATCCAATTTAGCGCTCGTAGTGATTTTCGTTCCAATAGTCGCAGCATTTGCAAAATCATCAGGTTTTGATATTGTCCAAATGGCGATTCCTCTTACATTAGCCGCTAGTTGTGCCTTTATGATGCCCGTTGGAACGCCTCCTAATGCTATTGTTTTTGCCTCTGGTTATATTAAGATGAGTCAAATGGTAAAGGTTGGCTTTGTTCTCAATATCATCAGCATCTTGCTGATCACTCTTTTTTCCATATTATTTCTTTGATATTTTTCACTATATTCGTGTAAACGATTATACCAATGATATCAGCAAAAAGATTATTTGATGTTCCTTATTTTCAATTAGAAAATTATCCTAATCCAACCATGTTTGTTACCAAAAAACAAGGTATTTGGGTTCCGGTTTCCACCAGTGAATTTTTAACGGAGGTGATGCAAGTTTCAAAAGGCTTAATTGCTTTTGGAATTCAACCCGGAGATCGTGTTGCAGTATCTTCAAACAACCGTGTCGAATGGAATATCTTGGATATTGCTGTTCAACAAGTAGGAGCGGTTTTGGTGCCTCTATACCCTAACATTAGTGAAAGTGATTATAGGTATATATTAAATAATGCTGAAGCAAAATTAATGATTGTTTCTAATCTTGATTTGGCAACCAAAATACAGCATGTACAAAAAGATACACCTAGTTTAATTGATTTTTTCACTTTTGATACCATAGAGAATTTTCAGAATTGGAAAATACTACACGAAAAAGGAGCTTCTATTGATGAAAGTGAGGTGAAATTAAGAATGGACAAGGTTAAATATGAAGACTTAGCGACCATTATTTATACTTCTGGTACAACAGGAAATCCAAAAGGTGTAATGCTTTCACATCGGAATCTACTCTCCAATGTGTCGGCATGTATGCGTCCAATTCCTGCAGATAATCATTCAAAGGTGCTTTCGTTCCTTCCTGTTTGCCATGTTTATGAGCGCATGTTGCATTATTTATATATGCAAATCGGTTGTTCTATTTATTTCGCTGAATCAATGGATACGATTGGTGAAAACATCAAAGAAGTGAAACCAGATTTATTCTCTGCGGTTCCTCGTTTAATTGAAAAGGTTTTTGATAAAATAATGGCTAAAGGGGAGGACTTGAAAGGAATTAAACGCAGTTTGTTCTTTTGGGCTGTTCGTTTAGCGGAGCAATATGAAACAGTTGGAAAAAGTCAGTGGTATCATTTCAAATTAGCTATTGCGCGTAAATTGATTTTTTCTAAATGGCAAGAAGCTTTAGGCGGAAATGTCAGAGCTATAGCTTCTGGAAGTGCTGCCCTTCAACCGCGACTTATGCGCATGTTTATGGCCGCTGGAATTCCAATTTTGGAAGGCTACGGTTTGACGGAAACTTCTCCGGTGGTTTCTGTAAATTGTTTTACCAAAGGAATTCGAGTTGGTTGTGTTGGAGCTTTAATTGACGAGGTTGAAGTTAAAATTGCAGAGGATGGAGAAATTTTAATCAAAGGTCCAAATGTGATGATGGGTTATTATAAAAACCAGGAAGCTAATGAGGAGGTTTTTGATACGGAGGGATGGTTCCATACAGGCGATATTGGAACTTTCCAAGAAGATATTTATTTGAAAATTACAGATAGAAAAAAGGAAATATTTAAAACTTCAGGAGGTAAATATATCGTTCCTCAAGCCATGGAGAATAAGTTTAAAGAATCTAGATTCATCGAACAAATCATGGTCATTGGTGAAGGGCAAAAGTTCCCAGCAGCATTAATTGTACCTAATTTCTCCTTTATTCGAGAATGGATTCAGCGTCATGATCTTGATTTCGGAAAACTAGACAATGCAGATTTAATCCAACAGCAGAAATTGATTGATCGTATTCAAGAAGAAATTTCCTTGTATAATAAAGGCTTTGGAAATTGGGAGCAGATTAAAAAATTCAAATTATTACCCAAAGAATTTTCAATTGAAAATGAGGAATTAACGCCTACGCTAAAATTGAGAAGAAAAAAGATCTTAGAGAAAAATGCGAGCGCATTTAATGAGATTTTTAGCGTGTAGCATTTAAAGACATAAAAAAAGCCACAATTAATGTGGCTTTTTTTATGTCAAAAAGAAAAATTTTAGTTTCCTGATTTCTTTGAACAACATGATTTTTGCTCAGTACTTGAACAAGTTTTCCCTGTAGTTGTACTTGAACAACATGCTTTTTTCTTTTTCTTATTTTTTTTCTTGTGATCATCTTTCAATTCCATTTTCACACCACTAACCGCAGCGTAACTTGTAGTTGCCATTGATACAACAAATGTTGAAAGCGCTAAAACTAAAAATACCTTTTTCATAATTTCTATTTTTTTTTATAAAGTTAACTAATTATTATTTAAATTTTGCCAATCAAAGTTAATTTTGATTGCACCATATCTCCAATTTTAATATCTAGAGCTGTTCCAATCGGTAAAAATAAATCAACACGAGATCCAAATTTAATAAATCCAAATTCCGCGCCTTTTTCAGCAATTGAACCATCTTTCGCATAAAAACAAATTCTTCTTGCTACTGCTCCGGCAATTTGTCGCACCATTATTTCTGTATCATTTCCTGCAATTACCATGGTAGTTCTTTCGTTCTCTGTACTGCTTTTTGGGTGCCAAGCAACAAGAAATTTTCCAGGATGGTATTTTTGGTAAGTAACAGTTCCGCTGATTGGGTAATAATTGGCGTGAACATTTAATGGGGACATAAAGATTGAAACTTGAAGTCTTTGGTCTTTAAAATACTCCGGTTCATAAGTTTCTTCTATTACAACAACTTTCCCATCTGCTGGACAAACTATATCTGTTTCTGAATAAGCTCTATGTCTTTTTGGGATTCTAAAAAATTGAATGACCAAATACAAGAATACCAATAGAAATAATTCAATGGCAATCAACAAATAAATCCAATGGAGCTTCAAGAATAGATAGTAATTTCCTGCGCTAAGAATTCCAACAGCAATAAGCGTATAAATAATGAGTAGTGTTCCTTCTCGATGTAATTTCATGGTTAAAATTAGAAATTTTATTTCAGTTCCAATAATAATAAACCATATTCCAGCAATAAAAAAATGGTATTGAAAACAATGCTGCATCAAATCTATCTAAAATTCCACCGTGTCCTGGTAAAATAGTACCGGTATCTTTAATGTTTAAACTTCTTTTAAATAAGGACTCTAATAGATCCCCAAAAATGGATCCTGGAGCTATTATTATCGCTGAAATCACCCAAAAAAATATGTTCCCCTCATTGATGTACTTACCAATAATAAAGCCTAATAACAAGGTAAAAACAATTCCACCTATGGTTCCTTCCCAGGTTTTGTTGGGTGATATTCTTTCAAATAGTTTATGCTTTCCAAAGAGTCTTCCGCATACATATGCGAAGGTATCATTGGCCCAAATCAACAAGAACATTCCAACAACGGTAGGGAGATAAAAGGTGTTCCTTAAATTTAAATCTATGGTAAGATAAAAGGGAATCACCACATATAAAATACCAAAGACCATGAGCGCAATATTGCTTATTGGATGCTCGTGTTTTTTCCATAATTCAACCAATATTAAGGTGAATAAAAGTGGAACGATAAAGGTTATAGAAATAACAGGTAGAATTTTAAGACTGATACCAACAAGTAAGATGAAGATAAAAAGACCAATAAAAATACCAATTTCTGAACTTACCTGTATTTCTTTTTGACCTTTAAAAAGCCGATAATATTCCATCAATCCTAGGATCATAAATACAGAGAACACCACGGTTTGTAAATAAGGGTTCCAAAGAATTGATCCTATGACCAAACTGGCAAACACCACGCCTGTGATGGTGCGTTGTAGGAGATTATTCACCTTCATTGTTTAGAAGTTGTCGCGCCTTTTCTTCATCTTCTTTAGTTACGAAAATCTGATAGGCGCCAAAATTTTGGTACATGCTATCCACAGAATTACGCTCTTGAAATTCAAGTTCATTAATACTTAATAGTTGTTTTGAGATTTCAAACAAAAATCGGTCAGTGGTATCCAAAATACAAACAAAATTATGCATCAGTTTTCGTTTCTTTATCTTTTGAATTTAAAGTTGGAGCTTCTGCTTGTTCTATTGTCTCCACTGTAATCTCATCGTTTTCTTTCCCCTCCGGAGCTGCGACAGCTTTTTTCTTCCTCGGTTTTACAACCTTTTCTTTTGGAATTTCAATGCCAAGCATTTCTTCTGGCTCCCAAGTTCTTTTACCAAAGATTAATTCTAAATCTTCTTTAAAGATAACTTCAGTTTCTAATAATTTTTCCGCAAGTAGCGTTAATTTATCTTGATTGTTTCTTAAAGTTTCTAAAGCTCTTTGATATTGTGACTCAATCAATTTACTTACTTCTTCATCGATCACCCTAGCGGTTACATCTGAATAAGGTTTAGTGAAAGAATCGCGGCCTTGAGAATCATAGTATGATATATTACCTACTCGTTCATTCAAACCGTATATTGATACCATAGCATATGCTTGCTTAGTTACTTTTTCCAAATCGCTCAAGGCACCTGTGCTGATTTTTCCAAAGATTAATTGTTCAGCAGCCCGTCCTCCGAGCGCGGAGCACATTTCATCTAAAATTTGTTCCGTGGTAGTGATACTCCTTTCTTCAGGTAAATACCAAGCAGCACCTAGAGATTGACCTCTTGGGACAATGGTTACTTTAATTAAAGGATGAGCGTATTCTAAAAGCCAAGAGATGGTTGCATGTCCAGCCTCATGAAAAGCAATCGCTTTCTTTTCGCTTTTTGTAATGATTTTATTTTTCTTCTCTAGACCTCCAACAATTCGATCAACAGCATCTAAAAAATCCTGTTTTTCTACTTTCTTTTTGCCATGACGCGCTGCAATCAATGCTGCTTCATTACACAAATTAGCGATGTCGGCACCCGAAAAACCAGGTGTTTGCTTTGCAAGAAAGTCAATGTCTATATTGTCTACTAATTTTATAGGTTTCAAATGAACTTTGAAAATATCTTTTCTTTCATTTACATCTGGCATATCCACATAAATTTGACGATCAAAGCGACCTGCTCTCATTAATGCGCTGTCCAAAACATCAGCTCTGTTGGTGGCTGCTAAAATAATAACACCTGAATTGGTGCCAAAACCGTCCATTTCAGTCAATAATTGATTCAAAGTATTCTCTCTTTCGTCATTTGAGTTGAATCCATTGTTTTTCCCTCTTGCTCTACCAATTGCATCAATCTCATCTATAAAGATAATTGCAGGCGCTTTTTCTTTGGCCTGTTTAAAGAGGTCTCTAACGCGTGATGCTCCAACTCCAACAAACATTTCAACAAAATCTGAACCTGAAAGTGAAAAGAATGGAACCTTAGCTTCTCCTGCTACCGCCTTAGCCAATAGCGTCTTTCCTGTTCCTGGAGGTCCTACAAGCAATGCTCCTTTGGGAATTTTAGCTCCAATTTCTGTATACTTTTTTGGATTCTTTAAAAACTCAACAATCTCAACAATTTCTTCTTTTGCACCCACTAATCCTGCTACATCTTCAAAAGTAGTATTGGTACTTTTACCTTTTTCGTATACTTGAGCTCTTGATTTTCCAATGTTGAAAATTTGGCCTCCGCCACCTCCGCCACCTGCACCACCTGACATTCTTCGCATTACAAAGATCCAAATGAGGATGATGATTCCGAAAGGTAAGATGTAACCTAGAATTTGAGCAAGATAATTCACCTTATTCACTGGGATATAGTTAGAAAATTTAAGTTGGTCAAGGTCTTTCTCAAAATTCCCTGGATCACCAATGTTTTCTAATTCAAATACGATTTCTTTGTCTTTTACTGGGCCTGATTTATCAAGCGCTTTTTTCATTTCTGTCCATTCACCTCCTTTGGTGTTTTTAACATATGAAATACCTTCAGCAGTTAAATAAAAATCTGCTTTAGATTGATTTACTATTTCAACCTTGCGAACGCCATTGTTTTCTATTAAGGTGAATAGCGTTTTCTTTTTGAGTATTGTGTGGGTGGAGCTACCACTTTGATAAATTTGAAATGCAATTAATGCAACTCCTAAAATAGCGTAAATCCAATAAACTGAAAATCCGCCTTTTTTCTTTTCCTTTGCCATATTCTAATTAAATAATATTTGGTATATCTGTTCGGATTGCATCCGCCCATAATTCTTCAATTTCATAAAAACTTCTGGCATCTTTGTAAAATACATGTCCAACGACATTAATATAGTCTAAAAGAATCCATTCACTATTCGACTTGCCTTCAATGTGCCAAGGTTTTTCTTTTAATTCCTTTCTTGTATGGCGTGCAACCGTATTTGCAATTCCATCTACTTGCGTTGATGATTCACCTGAACAAACAACGAAGAAATCACATACAGAACTATTCAAAGCCCGTAAATCAAGTACAACAATGTCTTTCGCTTTATTTTCCTGCATTCCCTCAACAATTACTTTGCAAAGTTGTTCGGAAGCTTCTGAGTCTTTTCGTTTTCGCATCTATTTTTTTCTAGTTATACAAATCTAATCCTTATATTTTAATTTTACCTTTGATTCGAATTCATTTAAGCACTTAAGCATGTTTTTTGGTAACGAAATTTTCAGATTAGATCGCGTAGACTCAACTAACAATTTTGCTGCCAATTTGATTAGTAGTCAACTTTGTCAAAATGGAACGGCTATTATGTCAGCAGAACAAACCGCTGGAAGAGGGCAGAGGGATCAAGTTTGGGAGTCTGAATCGAATTGTAATCTATTGTGTAGCTATATTTTGCTCCCCGACAATGTGTCAGTCGAACTGCTTCCTTATTACAATTGGATGCTTTCTCTTGCACTTATAGAGACACTTCAATTTTTTAATGTTGAGGCGAAAATAAAGTGGCCCAATGATATTTTTGTAAATGGAAAGAAAATTTGTGGCGTCTTACTTGAAAATCAAATCAGTGAAGGATTGATTAAATCAATGATATTAGGCGTCGGATTGAATGTAAACCAAACTGAATTTACAATTGATTCTGCTACAAGCTTAAAACTTCAAACTCAAATTGATTTTGAAATTGAAAAGGTTTTTAAAGTTTTAAATGAGGCACTTAATAAATGGGCAGCTATTTTGTTAAGCCATCCTGAAGTCATTAAAGAGGAATACTTAAAATCTCTTTATTTGTTAAATACCAATGCTCAATTTAAAATAGAGGGGCGCTTAGTAATAGGTTCCATAAAGTCTGTGAATCATCTAGGACAGTTGTTAATTTCTATAGATGGCGAGGAAAAGTTATTCAATCACAAGGAAATAGAGTTTATGCATTCATGATTTCCTTCATACGAAGTGTCATGAAATCAAATAACTCCTGCAATGGTTTTTTTGCCATTATTGCCATGAAACCAGTTAATTCGCTTTCAAATTTAATATGTCCAGTAGTAGTAATTCCAGCACCTTGATATATTATTACTTGGAGTGTAAATTTAAAGGCGCTTCCATTGGCACTATTAATCATTAGTGTATTATCATCTTGCCAATCTTGGGGGGCTAAAGCTATGTTTATCCCTCCTACAGCTGTAAAAGAACAGTGCTCAGCATCTGCTTTGAAATTCGAAATTTTATCTGCAGGAAGTAATTCAAAATAGTTTTGGGGTGAAAGCAAAAAATCCTTTAGTCGATCAAGGTCTCCTGAAAATGAAATAGGATTGCTTTCGAGGATCATTTATTTTGAATTCCATTTGGATGGATTATTTTTCCATTGACGCAATTCAGCTAAGTCGGCTTCATTAATGTAATTTGATGCTACAGCTTGCTCAATTAAGGTAGAATAATCGGTCAGCGTTAAAAACGGACAATTTGCTTCTTCGAAGTTGTTGGTCGCTACATCAAATCCATAAGTAAAAATTGCAGCCAATCCTCTTACATCAAGTCCAGCTTCTTTCATTGAATTGACAGCTTTAATACTGCTTCCCCCCGTTGAAATTAAGTCTTCAATTACAATAACTCTTTGACCAGCCTCGTACTTCCCCTCAATTAAATTACCCATGCCATGGTCTTTTGCTTCACTTCTGATGTAGATAAATGGTAACCCTAATTCTTGAGCAATTAATACGCCTTGTGGCACTCCACCGGTAGCAACGCCTGCAATTAAATCAGGTTTGCCAAATTCTTCAATAATAGCTTTCGCAAATTCTTGACGGATAAAAGTTCTAACCGAAGGGAAGGATAAAGTTATCCTGTTATCGCAATAAATAGGTGACTTCCAGCCAGATGCCCATGTAAATGGATCATTAGGTTGCAATTTAACAGCCTTTATCTTCAATAATTCTTCTGCAATTCTTAATGCGCTATCTTTGTTGTGAATCATGGTGCAAAAGTATGAAGTTTTCGTGGATAATAAGAATATTTTGTTTGTTCAAAATCAACAATCAAATGTTAAGATAATTGATCCAGCTTTTTTTCCGCTTGAATATTATGATTTAAACGCTTATTTAAATAGTCTTAATGCAATCGAATTTCAAGTGATATCCAACGATCCACTTGATTCCCTAACACAATTTTTTAAACATTTTAAATTTATAGTTGCCGCAGGCGGATTGGTCAAAAAAAAGGAGACTTATCTTTTTATTTTTAGAAATGGGTATTGGGATTTACCTAAAGGAAAGGTTGAAAAGTCCGAAAGCGTTATGGATGCAGCCCAAAGGGAAATCATGGAAGAATGTGGACTTCAAAATCGTCCGGAAATCAAACGAGAATTGTCCCCAAGTTATCATGTTTACTCCATGAAGGGTAAAAGTTATTTCAAGAAAACACATTGGTTTGAGATGTCTTATGATGGAGAGGAAACATTGTATCCTCAAGTAGAGGAAGGGATTAGTGAGGTGGTGTGGTTGACAAAATTAGAATATCAATCAAAATTAAAAGAGTCTTTTGATTCAATTCGAGCCTTAATCTCAAATTATGAAAGATTATAATTTTTTGTTAAACTTTTCTCGTCCTTGAATTTTAACCTTATCCTTGTAATCTAAATAAACAGCGATATGAAGTATTCCATCTTAATTCTAATGTTGTCAGTAGCGACATTCTTTCAAGCTCAAAAAGCAAAGCCTACAAAATCAAGTGGCGCACTAAAATTTACGGTTACTCAAATTACCAGAAGTGAAATAAAGTATGCTAATGAGGATCTTTTTGTATTTGAATTCATAAACAAATCTAAAAAAGATGCTGTAATTCAAAATGTACAAACATCTTGTGGTTGTACCACGGCGGACAAACCAACAAAACCTATTAAGCCAGGTAAAAAAGGACAAATAAGCGTCTCTTATGACACGAGAAGGGTAGGTGAATTTACGAAAACAATTACGGTTACCTCCAATGTTGGCGAACCAGTTGTATTGACCATAAAAGGTAAAGTGCTTCCAGAAAAAAACTAATTACATAGGTTTTAATGACCTAAATATTTAAAAGCGTTGATTTTCAACGCTTTTTTTTTACTTCTTTTTCACTTCCTCCGTTTTGCCTGCAGGATAATTTGCTATCTTTGAGCCAAATTTTTTGCATGGAAATCCCTAAGACATTTGAACCGAATAGTGCCGAGAAGAAGTGGTACAGTCATTGGATGGACAAAGGCTATTTTCATTCCACACCTGATGAAAGAGAGCCCTATACCATTGTAATTCCTCCGCCAAATGTTACGGGAGTCTTGCATATGGGGCATATGTTGAATAATACGATTCAGGATGTATTGATTCGTCGTGCTCGAATGTTAGGTAAAAATGCCTGTTGGGTGCCTGGAACTGATCACGCCTCTATTGCAACGGAAGCTAAGGTGGTACAAAAACTTAAGGCTGAGGGAATTAATAAAACAGATTTATCTCGAGAAGAATTCCTGGCTCATGCTTTTGAATGGAAAGAAAAACATGGGGGAATCATACTAGAGCAATTAAAAAAATTGGGTGCCTCTTGTGATTGGGAACGCACTCATTTTACTATGGATGAAGATTATTCTGCATCTGTTATAATGGTTTTTATTGATCTCTACAACAAAGGAAAAATATACCGTGGTGTTCGCATGGTCAATTGGGATCCAGATGCACTTACTGCAGTTTCTGATGAAGAAGTGCTGTACAAGGAGGTTAATTCGCGCCTATTTCATGTGCGTTACAAAGTTGATGGCTCCAATGATGAGTGGATTACGATTGCAACCACACGCCCAGAAACAATATTAGGAGATTCTGCCATCTGTGTCCATCCCGATGATGAGCGCTTTAAGCATTTGATTGGTAAAAATGTTCAAGTTCCTATTTCAAATCGCGTGATTCCTATTATTGCTGATGCTTATGTTGACATGGAATTTGGTACAGGCTGTCTTAAAATTACTCCTGCTCATGATATAAATGATTACGAAATTGGCAGAAAATATAATCTAGCTTCCATTGATTTGTTCAATGAAAATGGGACATTAAATGCTAATGGATTGCATTACGAAGGAATGGATCGTTTTGAAGTTAGAAAGGAAATTGAAAAAGAATTAGACCGCACAGGTTATTTGGTTAAAACGGAAGATTATATCAATAAGGTTGGATTTTCGGAAAGAACGAATGCCGTAATTGAACCTAAATTATCCATGCAGTGGTTTGTTGAAATGAAAGATTTTGCAAAGCCAGCCTTGGAAAATGTAATGAACAATACCATTTCTTTTTATCCCGATAAATTTAAAAATACCTACAGACATTGGATGGAGAATGTCAAAGATTGGTGTATTTCTAGACAATTGTGGTGGGGGCATAGAATTCCTGCATGGTATTTTGGCACCGGTGTTAATGATTTTGTTGTAGCGACCACTATTGAAGAAGCTTGTTTGATTGCAACTGAAAAAACAGGCAAAAAAATTGCCCCTCAAGATTTGCGTCAAGATGATGATGTTTTGGATACTTGGTTCTCCAGTTGGTTGTGGCCAATCTCTGTATTTAGAGGCTTGACAGCACCGGAGAATCCTGAAATAAATTATTATTATCCTACTAATGATCTGGTTACAGCTCCAGAAATCATGTTCTTCTGGGTAGCGCGTATGATTATGGCAGGTTATGAATATAAAGGAGATCTGCCTTTTAGAAATGTATATTACACAGGAATTGTAAGAGATAAATTAGGTCGTAAAATGTCCAAATCTCTTGGTAATTCACCTGATCCAATCTCATTGATTGAGCAATATGGCGCTGATGGCGTTCGTGTTGGTGTACTTATTTCATCACCAGCAGGTAATGACCTGCCTTTTGACACCTCTCAATGTGAGCAAGGAAGAAATTTTACCAATAAATTATGGAATGCGTATCGTTTGGTTTCAGCCTGGGAAGTTGTTTCCTTCGAACAACCAAAGTCTGCAGCATTAGCCATTGAGTGGTTTGAAAGTAGATTTAACAAAGTACTTCTGGAAATAAATGATGCCTTTGATAAATTTCGTATTTCTGATGCTCTAATGTTGATTTATAAATTGGTATGGGATGATTTTTGCTCCTGGTACCTGGAGCTAATCAAACCTGGTTTTGAACAGCCTATCGATGCCAAAACTAAAGAAGCGACACTTATTTTCTTTGAAAATTTAATGAAATTAGTCCATCCTTTTGCTCCCTTTATTTCAGAAGAACTTTGGCATTTATTAAAAGAAAGAAAAGAAGGAGATGATATCATTATTGCCTCTTGGCCTGTCCCTGGTGCAGTAAATGAAGTTTTATTAGAAGACTTTTCACGAACCGTTGAAGTGATTACCCATATTAGAAATAGCAGAAAGCAACAGAATATTGCCAATAAGGTGAAGCTTTCACTCTATGTTAAAAATAGTAGCGTCCCGAATCCATTAGATGCAGTTATTGTTAAGTTGGGTAATTTGTCCGATTTAAATTATTGCGATGAGAAAATTCAAGGCGCGTTTTCATTTGTACTGGATGGAAAAGAATACTTCATTCCTTTTGGCGAAGAGGTAGATGTTGAAGCTGAAAAAGCTAAACTTCAGGAAGAAATTAAATATACAAAAGGATTTCTTAAAAGCGTTCAAGGGAAGTTGGGTAACCAGAATTTTGTTGGAAGTGCGCCAGTAAAAGTAGTGGAGAATGAAAAGAAAAAAGAAGCAGATGCTATCGCTAAACTTCTTATTCTGGAGGAAAAATTAGCTGGATTTTAAGCGCTTCTTAAATAAAAGAAAAGTCAACGCGTCTATTTCGCTTTTTTCCTTCTGCTGTTTTATTGGTATCCTTAGGTTTGTTTTCACCGTCGTAGGAAATTACAATACGGTCTTTACTCAATCCTTTGGAAATAAAATAGCTCGTTATGGCTTCTGCTCTTCTTTTTGATAGGTCTATATTATAAGTGTCAGAACCATCAGAATCCGTATTACCAACAACTTTAATTCTTAAATCTGAATGCCCTAAAATCATGCGTGCCATTAAATTTAAATAGGGAAAATAGTTGGAGGGTATTTCATCCTTGTTGTATTCGAAATAGATAGATTGAAATGCAAAGTTTTTAAGTTCTTGGGGTCTTTTTTCTGGTGCAGACAATCCATATTCTAAATCTTCTTGAAAGCGAGCAACCCATCTGTGGTCGTGCAATGGGGTTGGATCTTGGTCCAATTCAATTCTAGTCTTGTAGAGTATTAACGATCCCTTTATGCTCGGACACTTTTGGCTTTTGAAAGTACCCACCCAGTACGCATTGGAATCAACAAAATGAAATGACATGGAAAGTAAACAGGAGTTGGCACTTCCGTTAGAAGTTTTTAATATGGCATTTTGGGTAATCTCAAATGATTTTTTATTTTCAAAGGACCCTAAAACTTTTTTATTGATGAAAGTATTTTCGCCCACCACTTCTTCTCTTGATTCGCCATCTATTAATCCAGCAATTGCCTTAATGCGCATATAAAATGCTTGTCCCTGCGACCAAGTGGTGTTTTCTAATTTTAATAAGCCTTGGTAATCACCTGTTATAGTGCCTTGAGCCTTGCTTAAATAAGGTATAATAAAAATTAAGAGTATTGAAAATATTCTCATAGACATACTTATTCGTAGAATCTTTCAAAAAGTTCTTTAAATTTAACGAACTCTTTAATCTTTTAATTGTTTAAGTAAGAAAAAATATGAAAACTTTACTTTTAGCCTTCAGCGCAATTTTATTACTAAATTCAATGAACCCAATGGAACGAAAATCAATTCACTCTTTTAAAGTTACAGATATTGAAGGAAAATCTTTCGATTTTTCAAGCTTGAAAGGAAAGAAAATTATGGTAGTTAATACCGCTTCTAAATGTGGATTGACACCACAGTATGAGCAATTGGAAGCAGTGTATTCGAAATATAAGGCTGAAGGGTTCGTCATTGTTGGTTTTCCTGCGAATAATTTTATGTCGCAAGAACCCGGAAGTGATAAGGAAATAGCGTCGTTTTGCGTGAAGAATTATGGGGTGAATTTTCCGATGATGTCCAAAATATCCGTTAAAGGAAAAGATATGCATCCTTTGTATAAATTCTTAACTGAAAAGTCCCAAAATGGACTGGAAGACAATTCGGTTAAATGGAATTTTCAGAAGTATTTATTGGATGAAAATGGGTACTTAATCCGTGTGATTCCACCTACAACACTTCCAGATGATCCGTCTATAATTTCTTGGATAAAATCTTAACATTTAAGTTGAAATTTTGTTGATAAGTTAGTGCTAAGGGACGCCTTCTAAACACCATGTTTCGCGCTCTTTTTCGTATTTTTGTTACGCTTTAAAATATAATAAATCGTAATAAATAAAATATGGCAACAGAAGAACCTAGGGATAATTATTCAGCGGACAATATTCAAGTACTTGAAGGCTTAGAAGCAGTTAGAAAACGCCCTGCAATGTATATTGGTGATGTGGGACTAAAGGGTTTGCATCACTTGGTTTATGAGGTAGTGGACAATTCGATTGATGAGGCTTTGGCTGGATATTGTAATCACATTACTGTGTTCATTAATCCAAATAACTCAATAACAGTTATTGACAACGGTCGTGGAATTCCTACGGCAATGCATACGAAAGAGAAGAAATCAGCGCTAGAAGTAGTTATGACAGTACTTCATGCAGGTGGAAAGTTTGATAAAGATACTTACAAGGTTTCTGGAGGTCTACATGGTGTTGGGGTTTCATGTGTAAATGCCCTATCTAAACATTTATCTGTTATTGTTCGTCGAGAAGGTAAGTTATTTCAACAAGAGTATAATATTGGTAAACCTCTATATGATGTTAAAGTAATAGGGGAGTCTACCGAAACTGGAACTGAAGTTACTTTTTCTCCTGACGATACTATTTTTGATTATTTGGAGTATAATTTTGATACTTTGGCAGCAAGAATGCGTGAATTAGCTTTCTTGAACAAAGGGATCACATTGACATTAACTGATAAAAGAGTTTCAGATGAAAATGGCAATCATACTATGGTTACTTTTCATTCTGAAGGTGGATTAAAAGAATTTGCCCAATACTTGGATAGAAATAGAGAAGCATTAATTTCTGATGTAATTTATTTTGAAGGGGAAAGAGAAGGGATTCCTGTCGAAGTTGCTTTGACTTATAATACTTCCTACACGGAAAACATTCAGGCATATGTAAATAACATTAACACCTATGAAGGTGGTACTCATTTATCGGGATTTAGAAGGGGTTTAACGAATACTTTAAAGAAGTATGCAACTGATTCTGGTATTCTAGCGAAAGAGAAAATAGAAATCGATGGTGATGATTTCCGTGAGGGTTTGACGGCCGTTCTTTCTGTTAAGGTTCAAGAGCCTCAATTTGAAGGACAAACAAAAACTAAATTAGGAAATAGAGAGGTTACTGCTCCAGTAAGTCAATCTGTTTCTGAAATGTTATCAGCCTATTTGGAAGAACATCCTGCTGAAGCTAGAATGATAGTTGAGAAGGTTATTTTAGCGGCGCGTGCGCGTCACGCTGCAAGAAAAGCGCGTGAAATGGTGCAGCGTAAAAATGTTCTTACAGGTTCAGGCTTGCCAGGTAAATTGGCCGACTGTTCTGAAAAAGATCCTGCATTATGTGAAATTTATTTCGTCGAGGGAGATTCAGCGGGTGGTACAGCCAAACAAGGACGCGATCGTCACTTTCAAGCGATTATGCCTCTTAGAGGTAAAATCTTGAATGTTGAGAAAGCAATGCATTATAAAATCTTCGAAAATGAAGAGATTAAAAATATGTATACTGCACTTGGAGTCCGAATTGGGACTGAAGAAGATTCAAAAGCATTGAACTTAACGAAACTTAGATATCATAAAATAATCATTATGTGTGATGCCGATGTCGATGGATCACATATTGAGACTTTGATTTTAACCTTCTTCTTTAGGTTTATGAAAGAGTTGATTGAGTTTGGATATATTTATATCGCTACTCCTCCTTTATATCAAGTTAAAAAGGGAGCTAAATCTGAATATGCATGGAATGAAGATCAGAGAGATCGCTTAATTCAAGATTTGAAAGGAGCTGGAAATGAATCTTCAGTTGGTGTTCAACGCTATAAAGGTCTTGGTGAAATGAACGCTGAACAATTATGGGAAACTACCATGAATCCTGAAAGCAGAACTTTGCGTCAAGTTACCATTGAAAATGCAGCGGAGTGTGATCAGATTTTCTCTATGCTTATGGGAGATGATGTTCCACCAAGAAGAGAATTCATTGAAAAGAATGCTAAGTATGCTAAAATTGATGTTTAAATCAAATATTTGATCAAAAAAAAGGGCTCCATTTGGAGCCCTTTTTTTATTTGGTATTGTTTCTTAATGAATCAAATTTCCGTATGCAGTTGCATCTAATAGTGAATCAAATTCACTAGCGTCGCTAATTTTTAATTTTACCATCCATCCTTCACCATAAGGATCACTGTTTACCAACTCAGGATTTCCGTCCAATGCTTCGTTAAGTTCTAATAATTCTCCGGATAATGGCATGAATAAATCAGAAACGGTTTTAACGGCTTCAATCGAACCAAAGATTTCTTCTTTGTCGATTGTTTCGCCAATGGTTTCAATTTCTACATATACGATATCACCTAATTCGCCTTGTGCAAATGCTGTGATTCCTACTGTTGCTATGTCTCCGTCTAATCGAACCCACTCATGGTCCTTAGTATACTTTAATTCTGCTGGTATGCTCATCTCTTCTTTTTTTAACAAAGTTAAAATATTTACCAATATGTTAAGCAACTTATTATGCATTGTTCATGCAAATTTGACTTGCTCTAAATTTTAAAATATTACTCTGATCTGTATATGTGCTCTTGATCTATCTTCTAGCGCTACAAAAACCTTGATTTTGTTAAGTCTTTTTGTAGAAGTCCTTCTTAAAAAGTGTTTTACTGATTTAGATTAATTAATTTTGTCGTATGACCAATGAACAGTATAAAGAATTAAATAAACGCATTGATTCTATTTCAATTTATCTAAAAATTGAAGAGAAACGCCAACAATTAAAGGAAGAGGAATTACGAACTCAAGATCCAAATTTTTGGGAAGACCCTAAAAAAGCTGAAGTTCAGATGAAAGTGATCCGAGGACTTAAATTTTGGGTGGAACAGTTCGATTCTTTAAAATCTGGTGCTGCGGATCTAGATGTTCTTCAAGAATTTGTAAAGGAAGGGATGGCAGAAGCAAAAGAACTCGATCAATCATTTCTTAAAATTCAAGAAGGTGTTGAGGAGTTGGAGTTAAAAAACATGCTTTCCGGTGAAGAAGATGCGCTGAGTGCCGTAGTTCAAATTACTGCAGGTGCCGGGGGAACTGAAAGTTGCGATTGGGCCTCTATGTTGATGCGTATGTATATGATGTGGGGACAAAAGAAAGGGCATAAATTAAGTGAATTGAATTATCAAGAAGGAGATGTAGCTGGGGTAAAAACAGTTACAATCGAATTTGAAGGCGCTTTTGCCTTTGGTTATCTGAAAGGAGAGAATGGGGTCCATCGTTTGGTCCGTATTTCTCCGTTTGATTCTAATGCTAAAAGACATACCTCATTTGTATCTGTATATGTTTATCCATTAGTGGATGATAATATTGTGATTCATGTGAATCCGGCAGATGTCACTTTTGAAACCTTTAGATCGGGTGGAGCAGGTGGACAAAATGTAAACAAGGTGGAAACTGCAGTTCGATTGAGACACGCTCCCTCAGGAATTATTATCGAGAATTCAGAGTCTAGGTCACAATTGGCCAATAAAGAAAAAGCAATGCAATTGTTGCGCTCTCAATTATATGAATTGGAAATCAGAGACCGTATGGAAAAAAGGAATGAGATTGAAGCGGGGAAGAAAAAAATTGAATGGGGTTCTCAGATCCGAAATTATGTAATGCAGCCCTATAAATTAGTGAAGGATGTTCGCACAGGGATTGAAACATCTGATGTTGATGGTGTTATGGATGGAAATTTAGATCCTTTCTTGAAAGGTTACCTGATGCAATTCGGTTCTTAATTATAAGGAGCTCATTAATTTCTCTAAAGCAATTCCTCTAGAACCTTTTAGTAAAATCATTTTGTCTTTAATAGGATGATCTTTTAGAAATTCTAATAAG
>CANLAQ010000023.1 GCA_947488235.1 Flavobacteriales bacterium
TAGAATTGACGCTTGTCCCAAATTGCTGAGGCACCCATGACCCTCCGTTATTTACCTGGATGTTTTGGAAATTTGTTGCAGCGTTTCCAGTACCTATTCGTATGCCAATTTCGACGGTGCTTTGAGCCGTATTCACCGAGGAAAAATCGCCATAAACAAAATCAATTGCCGGCAAAATCCAAGAAGTAAAATTTAATTTTGCCTGAAAAGAAAACGACTCACCTTGCATACCAAGGCGTCTAACATTCTTCCATTGAATGATGATGCTTGTTGGCGCATTATTAAAACCATTCACAATTTGATAACTTATTCTTGCGTTGCTATTGGCACTCTCTAAATTGCATGCAAATGGAGCAACTACTGGTGTTCCGGGTGGCTGAGAAATGGGGTTGTAATTCGAAGTACTTGCAGCTTGCCCTAATGTGAGAAAACCGTTGGCACTAACAAAAAGCGTATTGTAAGCCTGTCCCCCTATGGTAAAGGGAACAATCGAAATAGCGCTGGAAACTTGATCATCAAAGTTTTGAGTAAATAACGGAATATCGTTCGTTAAATCATTGTACACATTCACTTGCTGATTGGTGTATTGAAACTCCAATTGTTGAGACCAAGTTAAAGTGCTGATCAACAAAGCGATAATTAGCAATTTTATACCCATTTGACCAAATTTATTTCTAAACAAATTAATCAATAAAAAGTTCAGTTCAAAAAATTCGTAGTGTCCTACCCTAATTCATGTTTTAATTGCGAAGTTGTATGCAAAACAGAGCTAAAATAATAAAAAATTAAACCCCCTCAACCAATTCACCATACAAATCATAATGGTCAGCACTTGTGATTTCAACATACGCAAAATCTCCAAGGCGAATGAAATTATCAGCGGACTTCTTCACCAAGACTTCATTGTCTACATCAGGAGAATCAAACTCAGTACGACCAATAAAATAGTCCCCTTCTACTCGATCAAAAAGAACTTTGTAAGTTTTTCCTATTTTTAGTTGATTCAAATCATAGCTAATACCCGCCTGTAAATCCATAATGGCATCAGCGCGTTCTTTTTTTACCTCCGCCGGAACATCGTCTTCAAAGGCATAAGCAGCAGTGTTTTCTTCGTGTGAATAGGTAAAGATGCCCAAACGATCGAATTTACTTCTCAGCACCCAATCATACATTTCTTGAAAATCAGCTTCTGTTTCTCCTGGATAACCAGCAATTAGAGTAGTTCTTAGTGCGATACCCGGAACTTTTTCACGAATGTCAGCAATCAATTGCTCAGTTTTTTCTCTTGTGGTGCCACGCTTCATTGCCTGTAACATGCGGGTGGAACCGTGCTGTAAAGGCATGTCCAAATAATTACAAATATTTTTCTTTTCGCGCATTACATCCAATACTTCCATTGGAAAACCACTCGGGAAAGCATAATGTAAACGAATCCATTCTATTCCTTCCACATCAGACAACTGAAGTAATAAATCTGCTAAAGCTCTCTTTTTGTAGATATCTAATCCATAATAAGTTAAATCTTGAGCAATTAACATCAATTCTTTAACCCCTTTTGCTGCTAATGATTTTGCTTGTGTAATTAAATCTTCAATGGGCGTAGAAAGATGTTTTCCACGCATGATCGGAATGGCACAAAATGTACAAGGTCGATCACAACCCTCAGCAATTTTAAAATAAGCATAATGAGAAGGTGTCGTTAACAACCTTTCCCCTACTAACTCATGCTTGTAATCTGCTTTTAAAGTTTTTAGTAATCTTGGTAAATCGCGTGTTCCAAAAAAAGCGTCAACCTCTGGAATTTCTTTCTCAAGATCATCTTTATAGCGTTCAGATAGACAACCTGTAACATATACTTTGTCAACCAAACCATCCTTTTTTGCTTCCGCATATCGAATAATGGTATCTATTGATTCTTGCTTTGCATTATCAATAAATCCACAAGTATTTATAATCACAATAGAGGCATCATCTTCCATTGATTCATGCTCAACATCAAATTGATTTGCTTTTAATTGCGCCATTAGCACCTCTGAATCGTAAATATTCTTAGAACACCCGAGTGTAATTACATTTACTTTATTCTTCTTTAATGTTTTTGTTTTCATACTTTACTTGAGCCGCAAAGGTAAGGCAAGAAAATGAAAAGATATATTCTTTCTCTTTAAATACTTGAAAAGCTATAATTCAAAACGATAAGGTGAATAATAAATAAATTAACTCAAGTGATTTCTTTGTTATGCGTACCTTTATACTTTGGTACTAAATTTGCAATTCTGCCAAAAATAATTGTATGAAAAATATTACTATCCTTTTTTTTGTTTTGATGCTATTTGCTTGCAAAAATCATAGGGAAATACAGGAAAATAATTCAGAAATAACAACTGAAAACAACATGAAAATAATGGGAACGCTTTCAAAGGACACCATAATTTCAGCTCCATTTGAAATTCAAGAAGCCTTTATTTCAGGTAATAAACTACTATTGAAAATTAGTTATGCTGGAGGATGTCAAGAACATTCTTTTCAACTTGTGGGGGCCACCCAAATATCTAAATCTTTGCCGCCCATTCGCTCTATTCGTTTAATTCATGATAGCAAGCAAGATGCTTGTAAAGCTAAAATTATCAAAGATATTGAGGTTGACATCTCAGATTTGTGTTATAAAAATGAAACCAACAGTTCGATTTATCTTCAATTGCAAGGTTGGAAAGAAAATCTACTTTACACCAAGCCCTAAAATGGAAATTAGAATTGATAAACTTCTCGTTGATAAACAACTTGCTATTAACAGAATGGATGCAGAAAGAATCATAAAAACTTATGGCGTTCTGGTGAATGGTAAATTAATCAACAAAACCGGGAAAAAATTTACTGAGAATGCGGAGATAAAGCTTATCATCAATGACGAAAGATGGAAATCCATTGATGCTCAAAAAATTTCTACGGCGCTGGATCAATGGAAAATAGACATCAAAAAAAGCACTTGGATTGATTATAGTAATGAGACTTGTGCAGCAAGTGAAGTCTTATTGGCCAATGGAGCGACCCACACCATTTGTATTCCTCAACATTCTGGTATTATTAAAGAGATCTTTAAAGAGGATGAACGCATCACCATACTGGATAGAAAAGCCTTGAGATTTTTGTCCTCAAAAACTATAACTGAACATTATTCTGGACTTTTTATTGATTCAACCAATGAGGCATTAAAGGATGTGCTTCCTTTTATATGTCCATTTTTAGCAGATAATGGGGTTGCTATTATTGTCATAAAGCCTCAAATTGAAGCCGATAAGTCCAAGGTTAATAAATTTGGATTACTCACAGACACCAAATTATATCCAGAAATAGTGGAAAGTGCTAAAGAATGTGCTGCTTTGAGTCAACTCGTATATCAAGATCATATCTTATCGCCCATCTTGGGTGAAAATGGAAATAAGGAATTTATTGGATTTTTCAAAAAATTAAAATTATAATTACGAGCATCTGTTTAGACCTTTAATGCTTTTTGAAAAAATAAATTTGAATTCCCAAGACAATAATACTACTTTTGCATTCCTTTTAAAAGGTACCAAAGATGACAATTGATCAATTATTTCGAGCTTTCACAGACGCTGACTTCCAATACAAGCGCTTTATGAAGATTAAGGTCTTTGAATCGGATACTTTGAGTCGATTTGATGCGCTTTCGGAACAAATAAGAGTACAAGTTAGTCAAATGGATTTAAGTCCAACCATCACCACAGCAATGCAAGAATTAGGAAGAATTGAAATTGAATTCACTCCTGAATTTAAATTTGGAAGGAAATTATTAAATGTCGTTTGTTTAGGATTCTATAAGAAACGATTCATTGCTAATAAAAGATTAGCTTATTTCTACCTTTCAATACAGCAAAGACACCATTTATTTCAAATAATTGAAGCGCACCTCAAAGAAGAATAAACTTATTCTTAGTATTTAACAAGGTTCTTCGTTTGCATTTCCCCTTTAGAATTTTTTATACACAACAAATAAATCCCTGTTTTCCATTGCTCGGAATTGATCTGAATTTCCTTAGCATTAAAAGCATTTGAAAGCACTGTTCTACCCTGAAGGTCACTTACTGTCAATTCATAAGCATCTTCTTGAGTCACCCTTAGTGTAAATGATTCTTGAAAAGGAACTGGGTAAATAGAAAGGTCATTGGAAGATCCCTCAACAATTCCAGCAAAACAATTATTAGTTGCATTAAAAGTAGGCGCTGCAAAAGCAAAGACTCCAGCATCAGGACAACGCGCGTATGAAATATCGGCAGACTGAAGACTGAAAGAAACTTGATCATACAAATTCACACCATTACTAAAAAACAAAGACTCGCCATTTGAGCTTAATTTAAAATTTGTATGCAAGCCAATTTGTGATGGATCATTATCTGCCCATACGATTAAATAGCTATTGGGTAAAATCACCGAATTTACAGGAATGGCCCATTTAGTATACAATGCAATATCATCAGAAAGATAAAGTCCAGTTAAATCTATAGCATGAGAAGTAGTATTATACAACTCAATCCAGTCGTCATTTTCACCATAATTATCTGCCGCTGTTTGCAAATTATTAGCCATCAATTCATTTATTACAATCTCTCCCACTTGTGGAAGAGGAATATTCATGACTAAAGTATGGAATTCATGTTCAGCTCTTTGAGGACTAAACAAACCAGCTACCGTATTTTCTGCATAAATGTAATACTCGAAGATAACGCCATCAGCAGTTACTTGGACTCCATAAACATGATCCCCTGCGGAGCCATCACCATGGGCGCCATCATCAAACATTTGAACTCTATTAAATTTTAATGGGTGACTGGTACGGTAACCCAAAAACACCATAGATTCATTAGAACAGGTGGCCGTAATGAAAAAAGTTTCATTAAATGATGGCGTTGGATTACTTGCTGCATAACTTGAAATAGCGGGTGCTACTAAAATATAATTAGCATTCGTATTAAAAAACGCAACTCTTGAAGTCATTAATGCTTGTATTCCAGGAGTGCTTAACCCAGCTGGACCGCCACCTGCAACGGCTGTTGTTAATGAATTTTGATATTGAGTATAAGTGTAAAATTTAAATGGATCCGCTTGTACATAAGAATCGATCGTAATACGCATAGCGTTTGCAGTAGTTAAATAATCACCAGAAGCGAAAATCTCTTGTACTATCGTCCGGACATGAGCCATATACATTCTTTTGAACATTGGATTGGCCATTATTTTAACAATCAAAGGATGAATTGTCGAAGTGCTATTAGATAAAGGATCTAGTGTGGTAGCGGAATAAGCTCCTGAACCAGTTCCACCAGGGAATCCTGCAAAACTCATATTCAAATCCCAAACGGTAGTTATGAAACGATCATTCAAATCCCTATATAAATAGTAATTCTGACGAAAAGCACCACTGTAGGAATCTAGATTAACCAAAACATTATTGAATGCTAGCATCCAAATGGCCCTATCAACATCTAATTTTGTCTCAATGTTGGTGAAATCATTATTGAGTGTAGTGATCATTCCCATCAAATCTGTCCATCCATAAGTTGATTTCAATTCATATCCTGAATAATAGGCAGTTGTATCTGCACTAATGTATTTTAAATCAGGGCTACTGTTATTACCTGGTCCAGCTCCACCAACTGGATTACACTTAAAGAAAGAACCATCATTATCATAATAATGCGCCGAATTAAAATTATCATCAATCGTCTCTGCATTAGAATAAACTCCTCTTAGTGTCCCATTTATATAAACATTAGCAAAATTTGCTCTAGGACAATCCATGTATTGTTCCAAAATTGCATACGACAATACTTCACGAATCATCGATGGATCTTGGTAACCATTTTGCAATTTAATATCGGTGAAGGTTTGATAATCTTGAGAACCTTTAATGTAATCCAATTTGATATGTAATGGATTTTTATTATTATTCGGACTATAAGAACTGTTCCCTTTGTATTTTACCCCTACACTATCAAATACCACCCCATTAATTCGAACAGAATCGGCAACAACATACACATCAGTTGCAGTTGCAGCATCTAATTGCGCATCCCAATTGGTAAAACCAAAGAAAATTTCAATCTGCTGAACGACAGCTTTTTCGTACAAATTTTGGGCAGATACAAAGGAAGAAAAACTAAGCGTGAAGCATAGAAAAAAAAGTGCCGATTTCATAAATATTTATTTAAAACTAATTTTAAATATTAGTTGTTTAAAGTTACAATAACTTGCGATTCGTTAATAATAGATTAACTTATTGGTAAAATTAAATTAATAATAGCGCAAAAGCTAAAAATTATCCATTAAATCAATAACACCTATTGCATCAAGAAGTAATATTTTGGTACTGTTGTTGACAAGACAATTGTGAATAATTGTATTGAAACCGGAAATTCAATTAGAGAAATAAAAGTATTTTTGAAAAAACAAAATAATGATGCGTCTAACACTCTCCATATTTATAGGATTAAGTTTCTTTTATTCCTGTGCACAGCAACCAGCAAGTTTGTCTTTTGAGGCTGTTGAACAAATTAATACTACACAGAAATTCGTGCTTACGGATTATCTTTCCAATAACGAAAGTTTAGATAAAGAAGTGGCGCGCATCTTTGCATCGATGGACGATACAGCAATCGTGGCTCAATTAATTATGCCTGCAGTAGGAAGGTTGGGAGAATCCAGAGATTCTATAGATAAATTCATTAGACTTAGACTCATTGGAGGAGTTCTCATGCTTAATGGAACAAAAGATGAATTCACCTCTTGGATTGAGAGTTTTGAAAAAAGTAACCAACTGATAGGAAACCTTCCATTTTTATATAGTGCAGATGCAGAACCGAGTTTAGTAAATAGAAAAATATTAGGTTCTACTGTTGTAAAAAAAGCCAATGAACTAACAACCATTGAAGAAGTGATTGATGTTGCGACCATTATTTCGAAAGATTTAAATGATATCGGAATTAATTACAATTTCTCACCAGTTGTTGATATGTCACCAAATAAGACCGTTGGGTATAGAAGTTTTGGTGCAATTCCTGAAAATATAATTCCTTGGTCCAATGCCTTTATTGCTACAACGCAGGAAAAAAACATAATCGCTACAGCAAAACATTTTCCAGGACACGGACTCGTAACAGGCGATACCCATAAATCACTACAAACCATTGATGGAGAAATGAAGGAAGTTAAAAATTATCCAGCATTAATAGAAAAAGGTGTGCTTTCTATTATGGTTGCCCATATTGGAGTTCAAAACAATGCAAAGTTTGACACGCAAGGATTACCCTCAACTTGTTCTGAAAAAATTGTAACTACTTTATTAAGAGACAGCCTTGGATTTAAAGGATTGATCATCACAGACGCAATGAATATGGGAGGCGTAGTTAGCGTTCCTCAAGCAGCTAGTAAAGCGGTAAGAGCAGGTTGTGATATTGTATTAATGCCTGTTAATGTTAAAAAGACACACAGCGAACTCTTGAATCTATACAAAACAGATCCATCATTTAGAAAGCAAGTAGATGCCTCTGCAAGAAGAGTAATAAGAATGAAATTGGCAGCTGGACTTATGAATAAAAAAGACTAAGAAAGATACAATTCAATTAATCCTTCAGGGGCTTTAATAATTAATATCTTCTCTTTCCTTTTCACCTCTACAATTAATCCATCAAAGATAGGAACAAGCACTTCGATTCCATCTTTATCAATCTGCAATAAAGGATTGGCCGAATGATCCAAAACTTCGACAAGATTTCCAATAGGACCAAAAGACACATCATGCACTGCGTACCCAACAACCTCATGATCATAAAAAGAAGTATTACCAAGTTCAGGTAGTACAGTGTCGGGTAGATAAATATTTTTTTTAAGCAAACGCTGAGCGGAGCGCTCATCATCGATACCTTTAAACTTGACCATTATAAAACCCTTATTTTTTGGTTTTATATATTCAACTATAAAAGGTGTTAAACAAGCATCGATGTCAAGAACAAAGATTTCCATTTGAAGATAATCCGATGGATCGGTCACATCTAAAAACAAAGAGACCTCACCTTTGAATCCGTGAAGTCTCGCTACTTGTCCAATATATATACAATTTTCTTTTTGCATGCAGCTTATTCAGCAGCAGGAGCTTCATCTGTAGATGGAGCCTCTTCAGTCGCTTCTTCTGCTACCGCTTCTTCAGTCGCTGGAGCTTCTTCTGCTACCACTTCTTCCGTTGCTGGAGCCTCTTCTGCTACCACTTCTTCTGTTGCAGGAGCCTCTTCCGCTACCACTTCTTCTGTTGCTGGAGCTTCTTCTGCTACCGCTTCTTCCGTTGCTGGAGCCTCTTCCGCTACCACTTCTTCAGTTGCTGGAGCCTCTTCCACTACCGCTTCTTCTGTTGCTGGAGCTTCTTCTGCTACTTCTTCTTCAATAACCGGAGTATTTTTTGCTTCTACAGCTGCTGCTTTTGCAACATTTGCCTCCATTTCCGCTTGCATTTTAGCTGCTTTTTCTTTCGCTGCTAGTTTAGCTAAGCTATCTTTCTTTGTATCTATTTTACCTTCTTTTGATTGCAACCATTCCGCAAATTTTGCTTCTGCTTGCTCGGTAGTCATAGCGCCTTTTGTAACACCTTTTAATAGGTGATTCATATGCAATACTCCTTTATAGGATAAAATTGCACGCGCCGTATCTGACATTTCAGCTCCTTTTTGAACCCAACTTAATGTTTTCTCAAAGTTAATATCAATCACTGCTGGATTAGCTACTGGATTATAAGTACCTAATTTTTCGATGAATTTACCATCTCTTTTAGCTCTACTATCTGCTGCTACTAAGTGAAAAAATGCTTTTCCTTTTTTACCGTGTCTTTGTAATCTAATTCTTGTTGCCATAATGTTACTTTTTACAATTTGAGGTCCGAAACCTCGGTTTATAATTAATTTTAAGGGTGCAAAGATAGTATATAAATCTTGATTTACAAGTTATTTCCCTTTAAATATCAAGTATTCTTATCTAATTTGAAGGTATATTGAATCATTATGGTTCGCGGTGATTCAATTTTAAGGGGACGAAGGGAATAACTTCTATTTAATAAATTACTAGCAACCAATGCAAATTTATGCTTCTCGTTTAAATTAAATGACAATCTAGAATCAAAAATCCAATTACCGAAACGATGCGCATAAAAATAATCCATGTATCTAATATTTTGTTTATCTCCGCCTGAATTGGCTGTAGTTTCTTCAAAATCCTTAATAATGGCATCCATATTTACCATTTTACTAAAATACTTAGCACTTAAACCAAAGGCCATCTTTTTGTAAAATGTTGCTTCTGCATCAAACTTAAGATTATGTAAAAATCTATATTTAAGTATTTGACTTTGCGGATCCATTGAAGTAGTGTTATAACTGTATTGTCGATTAATATCATCAACGGCATATACATAATTTGGATTTAAAGTTTTTGGAACAATATAATTATATCCAGTTAAAAAATTGAGGTCTACATTTTTTGACACCTTGGCTACTCCTGCAAAAGAAACATCAATACCAAGCACTCTTGATTGTCCGGTATTCAAAAATTTAAAACCAGCAAATGAAGCTGGAGCATTAGCAACATCCCAAATACCAAACATATATTCAATGGTATTTTGATATTCCTGCCAAAAGAAAGCCGCGTCAAAATAAGCATAAACATCACCTATTTTAATTCCTTGCTTCACTCCCACTTCAGCATTCCAACTGCTTTCAGGCTTCAAACTTGGATTCGGAAAAACTCCAAAATTCCCCACACCCGTTTTAATATAACGCTCTGTAATGGTTGGAAACCTAAAACCCTGTCCAAAAGAAGCCCTAAGAAAGGTTGCTTTCTGAACTTTCCAATTTACACCTGCTCTAAATATTGGTTTGGTTGCTGTAATAGAATCATTTAACTGAAAATACTCTAAACGAGCTCCTGCGGATAAATTAATGTTTTTACCTAATTTTTGTTCTACTTGAGAATATGCAGAGACATTTAGCAATTGATTTTCTGGAGAACCTGAACCTGCATACATACTCGCATATGATTGGGTATTGGTAAAAGTAACTCCGCCGATAAAATCCATTCCTTTATACCTTTTTACACTTTTTTGAAGCATATAATCTCCATAAATGGTTGTCGCATTATTAGATTGATTGGCAGTGCGTTGATTGTCTGAATGCAAAATGCGTGTTCTTAAGAAGTGTTTGGCTTTATTTTCAGACACAAATTGAACAAAAGGATCCAGATTAAAAATAAACTGATCCTGCAAGAATACAGCACCGGGATATGCACGATACAAACCAGAGGAGTCATCCAACCAAGCAAAAGACATATTACTTCGCGCCAGCATCACATTTCCATTGACGCCATAACTCAATCCTTTTATTTTTTTGGAGCGATAGCGTAAATTGAAATTAATACGGGCTCTTTCTGATGCCATTTGTTTGTCGCTAAAGTTGGATACCGTATCAATAACAAATGGCCCTGGTTTTGGCGCACCGATATAACCATGATCATAATTAAGATTGGCTCCAACTACGATGTCTAAATTGCCCTTCATTTGTGAATGAAGGAAATTCACTCCACTGATCATCGGAGCGTCATTCCACCAGGTAGCATTTTCAATAGATGGAGCGGAATAAAAACCAGAATATAGAGCAACTTTCGTAAGCGGTTGGGCTTTCGGATAAGCTGTTCTAATATGAATAGATCCTGAAAGTGCAGAACTACCTGATAATACAGACGCAGCTCCCTTAATCACTTCTACTTGACTTATATTTTCAACGGGTATAAATCCCCACTCCGGACGACCAGCATCACCCGACAACATGGGCATATCATCAACCAAAACGGCAACTTTTGAACCTACCCCGAAAGTAAAACCACTTCCTCCTCGTATTTGTGGCTCGCCGTCAAGAATATTCAATCCAGGCGTTTGGTCTAATGCCGTCTCAATGCTTCGCGTATTTTTATTTTCAATTAATGATGGCCTCAATACCACCATGGTAACTGTTTGCTCCTCTAGTGGCTTATCAAATTTTCCTACACTAAAATTAATTTGCTCAAATTCCTTTAAAAAAGGTTTTAATAATATTCGAACCAATTTATTTGCTTCACCAACTTCCACCAATAAGGTATCTGTTTTGGTTGTAGCTGATTTTACAATGAGTTGGCAAACTCCAAAAGGTAATTCAATGGTGAAATAACCATTCTCATCTGTTTGCACCCCAACAATGGTTTCACTTTTATAAACCACAGTGGCGCCATAGATGACTTTCCCCTCTTGATCAAATACACGACCTTCCACCTTTCCTTTTTGAGAAAAGGAATTAAAAGAAAAAAGGAATAAACTAAATAAGAATAAACGAAATGCCATTTATTTTACTCTACAATGAATTTTAGAATCCCATTATTTCCATTGGACTGGAAATAATTAGCAAAATAAACTCCAGAGGTAAGTTTTACCATTACCTGAGAAGTTAAAGCTCCTTTATAGGCAACAGCTCCCATACTGTTGTATAAAACTACTTCGCCTTGAAGTTCATGATTGGAGAAAAAATGCAAACCGTTATTGCTGTCATAATGAACTGATAAATCAGAACTAGTGTTTTCAGTGATACCAGCATTATTATAAATTAAGGAAATATCATCGAGCAATACCTCATCTGCAGCTGCACCACCACCAGCTATTGCGTTCGTCGCAAATGTTACTAAAATAAATGCTGGAACAGTTGCTGCTCCATTATAAACAAATGGAACACTATATCTTACCCATGCACCATTGGTTGTAGCATAATTGAAGGCAGCAGTTGCAACTACATGTGGAGTTGAACCTGCGTCGATTGGATCGCGCACATCATATGCATCATGAAGAATAGCATGAATTCTCGCTTCTTGTGCACCCGAACCCATCGGTGTATATTTAGCCCAAAAAACAATAGAGTCAGGGGATCCTATTAATGCTTCAGAGAAATTTGCGTCAGCTGTTTTAGAATAATTATAGTTAGCAGGATTGTTTGGTGTCGTACTACCCATATTGATTTGTCCCAAGGTCATTGTTCCATTAGCAACAATACCTAAAGTGCTTACAGAAAAGATTCTCGCACAATACATTCCAGTAGCTCCTGAACGAATGCTTGCAGATCGCTCTATTTGTTTAGAGGCAAAACCAGAGAAAGTACCCGATCCTGTTTTAAAACTATTCCAATTTACAGGCTCTTCTGTCGGAGCTGCAACATTTTCCCAGTTTTCTAAATCACCATTTCCGATTTGACCTTGTGAAAAAGTCGCTCCATATACAAACATAAAGGAGATAATTGTAGCTATTTTAGTCATAGTTAATCATTTATAGTTTAAACAAATATAGAAATAAAAGCAACACAAAAAACATGTGAATTATACAAATGAGACACTTCGAATGCTTACTTTTGTTATAATATATTATTAAGATTACGATGAACATCCTCCCCATTATGGAAAAATTCTTCACCATTCAAGGTGAGGGAAGTCACACAGGAAAAGCTGCCTATTTTATTAGAATTGCGGGATGTGATGTTGGATGTGTTTGGTGTGATGTAAAAGAATCATGGGAACGACATGAGCATCAAGATACTTCTATTTCAGAACTAATTGAAGCAGCCAAAGCCTCAAATTGCAACTTTGTCGTAATTACAGGTGGTGAACCAGCCATGTATGATTTAACCAATCTTATTGCTGGTCTAAAAGCTGAAGGGATTTATTGCGCTATTGAAACCTCAGGATGCTATCCATTAAAAGGAGCCATAGATTGGTATTGTTTTTCACCGAAAAAATTTAAATTGCCTTGCGAGGAAGCGTACAATAAGGCAGATGAGTTGAAGATAATTATTAACCATCCCTCTGACTTTTCATGGGCAGAAGAGCATGCGAAAAAAGTAAAGGAGGACTGTTCGTTATACCTACAAGCTGAATGGTCTAAAAGCGAGAAAATACTACCTCAAATTATTGACTATATAAAAAGTAACCCTAGATGGCGCATCTCGTTACAAACACATAAATTCATGCAAATACCATAAAAATGATAAAATCACTCTTGCTTCTATTTTCATTTCTTTTTTTGACGCTGCAATTACATTCACAATTTCACTATTCAACAAAAAGCAAGAAAGCAATTAAATTACTAGAAGAAGCACAGCGTGCACCGGGTCAAACCTTAGATCCAAAAACCCACGGACCCAACTATAATGGTGGACTTGAATTACTTTCAGCGGCGCTCAAAAAAGATCCTAATTTTTGGGAAGCTCATATTCTTTCAGCGCAATATAATGAAAACCTTAACCGCTATGATCAAGCAATAATCCATTATGAAGCGGCCCTTCGTATCAATCCTGAACACAGTAGAAGTGGTTCTACTTTGTATTTTTTAGCAGCGCTTCATTTGGCTGAAGGGAATTATGATAAAGCTCTTCGTTATGCAGATCTTTTTATTAAATTTCCTAATGACAATGAAGAACTGATGCCTAATGCATGGGCAATAAAACAAAATGCAAGTTTTGCCCAAAATGCCATTAAAAATCCTAGAGATTTTAATCCTATTAATGTAGGACCTGGAATCAATACCAACAACCCTGAATATTATCCAACCATAACCGTTGACGGCAAAACATTACTATTCACAAGACGAATTCCGGATAAAAGAGTCCAAGGGTATCAAGCGCAAGAAGATTTTTATGTTTCTAATTTAAGTGAAGAAAACTCTTGGCAAGCCTCTATGTCAATGCCCATGAATGTTAACACCGTAAATAATGAAGGGGCTCCTACTATTGCCGCAGATGGAAAAAGTTTGATTTTTGTAGCTTGTTCTGATAATTCCGGGACCTATTATGGAGAGAACAGAGAAGGAAAAGGTAGTTGCGATTTATTTTACACCAAAAGATTAGGGAACAAATGGTTGAATCCAGTGAATTTACCTGGTGGGGTTAATTCATCTCATTGGGAATCACAACCATCATTATCTGCTGATGGACAAACGCTTTATTTTGTAAGAGGCATCAGGGGGAAAAACGCTAATGGAAATAGTGATATTTGGATGTCGAATTTACAAGAGAATGGTCAATGGGGGATTGCACAAAGACTTTCAGAAATCATAAACACCCCGTTTGCAGAAGAATCAGTTTGTATTCATCCTGATGGGAAAACACTTTACTTTGCCTCTCGTGGTCATGTTGGAATGGGAGGATCCGATCTTTTTGTTAGTAAAATGGATGCTAATGGAAACTGGGGTAAACCCCAAAATCTTGGCTACCCCATCAATACAAAATATGATGAGAATTCTTTACTCGTATCTCCCATTGGTGATATAGCTTTTTTTGCTTCAGATAGAACGGGCGGTTATGGTGATTTAGACATCTATTACTTTCAATTACCAGAAGATTTAAGACCTACAAAGACGCTTTACTTTGATGGTAATGTATTTGATGCAATATCTAAAAATCCACTCGGAGGTCATTTTATGCTAACTGATATTGAAAGTGGAAAAATTGTAATCGTTTCAGATGCTGATAAACTAGACGGCTCCTTTATGGTTGCGCTTCCTATTAATAGAAGTTACGCCATCCAGGTGAGTTTTAATTCTTATTTACCCTACTCCTTAAATTTTGATTTAAAAATTCCAGACGGACAAAATCACTATCATATCGACATTCCTCTTAACCCAATTAATAGTACCACTGAAAATGTATTAGCCAATGTATTCTTCGACTTAAATAAATCTAGTTTAAGACAAGAATCTGCTATAGAATTAAAAAATCTTGCGGAATTTTTAAGAAAGAATGCTGCATTAAAAATAGAATTAGGTGGACATACAGATACACGAGGAAATGCAGTTGAAAACTTAGCTTTATCTACTGCTAGGGCAAAAACCGTATATGATTATTTAATTAATTCAGAGGGAATAGACCCCAAGCGTCTGACATTTGTAGGTTACGGCGAAACGATGCCGCTTATCGATGATATGAGTATTGCAAAATTGAAGAATGAAATTGACATTGAAAAAGCACATCAAAAAAATCGTAGAACGGTATATAAAATAATCAAATGAAACATTTTATCCGATTAATTCGCCCCATCAATCTTGTGATTATCATGATCACCATGATTGGCTGTGCTTACTATGTTCACACCACTAATTATTTTCAATTCGTTCGTTTTGAACCTATTAATTTCACGCTTCTCATTTTTTCAACAGTCTTAATAGCTGCCGCAGGAAATATAATTAACGACTATTTTGACATCAAAGCTGATAAAATCAACAAACCTGAACGCGTTGTAATTGGGAAATATATTAAAAAGAGATGGGCCATTGCATTGCATTGGATTTTTAATGCTTTTGCTGTTTTCATTTCTATCTATCTGAGTATTTATTATCAAAGTTTGTGGTTTGTATTTATTCAAGTGGTGATTGTTAACCTACTTTGGTTTTATAGCTTATACTTTAAGAAGAAAATCCTGATTGGCAATTTCATTATTGCATTAATGACAGGTGTTATCCCCTTACTTGTTGTTGTATTCTTTAAAGTTTCCAATGAATCAACGCAAGCTTTTTCACCTTACCATTCCTCCACCTGGACCATTTATGTTGATTATTCTTATATCTATCTATTGGCAATATGTGCCTTCATTTTAAATCTAGGTCGCGAAATAATAAAAGATATTGAAGACATTGAGGGCGACAAAAAAATAAATGTTTACTCCTTACCCATGCACATAGGAAAGAAAAAAGCACTTTGGATAGCAATCGCAATTTGTCAACTGAGTTTTATTTCTTGTTTAATTGCCCTACTTTTTTTCAACAATTCATTTATTAGTAATCAACTGATGTGGGTGATTTTGTTCCTTGGTATTGGTATAAGCGTGTTGCTCATTCCCATCAATCTCATGAAAAAAGGTTTGCCGTTAAAATGGTACAGCTTAATAATCAAAGCAATTCTTTTCATAGGAATTAGCACCTTATTTTTATACTGCTAATGAAATTTGTCTTAGGATCTCAATCGCCAAGAAGGAAAGAATTATTTAGTGCAATGGGGTATGATTTTGAAGTGATCGTTCCCAGTGTTGATGAAATTTTTCCCGAAACAATATCGCCTTATTTAGTTGCGGAATATATTTCAAATCTAAAGCTTAATGCATTGATTCCGCAAATAGAAAGAGAGGACTTTTTAATCTGCGCAGATACGATTGTATTACTAGAAAATGAAATCCTAGGCAAGCCTAAAGATAGAATTGACGCTGAAAAAATGCTCAGTAAACTATCTGGAAAAACACACGAAGTAATAACTGGTGTTTCTATTTATTTTAAGGATAACAAAGTTGACTTTTCAGAAAAAACCTTAGTGAGTTTTAAAGTATTAAGTCAAGATGAAATTTCTTATTATCTAGATCAAGGTGATGCCTTTGATAAAGCTGGATCCTACGGAATACAAGACTGGATTGGAGCTATTGGAATAGAACGCATTGATGGTTCCTACACCAATGTAATGGGGCTGCCAACGCAACAACTACAATTAGAAATCAGAAAATTATTGGCATAAAAAAAAGGGAGCAACTGCTCCCTTTTTTTATTATTAAAATTAAATTATTTAATAACTACTTTAAACATCACACGACGATTTTTAGCTTCCTTAGTTTCATCATCATCGTATTCATTATCTATTTCAGAACTGTTGACTTTAGAACCTGTAGAACTCACCGTTAAACGATCTTCAGCTATTCCTTGTCCCACTAAATACTTTTTAACCGCCTCAGCTCTTTGACGCGCCATATTTTGAAATTCTTGATTTTGTTCAGCCACTTGATCTTCTCTGACATCATTATGACCTTCGATCTCAATATTTAACAATGGATCAGCCTTCATTTGTTCCAAGATGTAATTAAAAATGTCCTTTGAAGAGGGCGTCATTGATTTTTTACCAAATCCATAATAGGCAACATGCGCTGCAATTTTTTGCGCATTGGTCATCTTATCATTGATTTCTGGTGTTTTGTCATAAATTAATGTAGAATAAGAATCTTCAATATTTGCAGTATCTGCTTGATAGCATTTACATTGTTCTTTAGTGGTAACCTCTTTGATTCGAATGTTGTCTATGAAATAATAAGCCTGTGGAATAACAGGATTTTCAAAAGTCTTTGGTTTTTTCATTACCTCCGTTTTCGTGTCTGAATTCATTTCAAAATTTCCAATAATCAAACATTGTTCATCTCCTTTTGCTTCATAGGTAGCACAAACTTTATCCCAACCATAAAAATTATTATAAACTTTATTGTTGTAATTGGTTAAGGTTCTGCCTGCTTCTTTAGCAACATGTCCAAGTGGAGCGTCATTTAAGACTTCTTTAGAAAATAATAAACCAATATTGTTGGTTGCATACTTAGAAGACTCTGCTAATGAAATAGAGTATTCAACACAGTACATCATACCCTTTGTCATTTTTATTGGTTTTTTGTCCGACATAAAAGGAATTGTAATGTAAGATCTTTCTTTATCAAGTTTTCCAGGTTTGTAGGTAATAATTCCAGCAAAATTATCTCCCCCACCTGCTCCTGAAGGATCAAATAACTTTTTATCTGCTTCGTCTAATTTCTCTGTAGATGCTTCGATTGGAGTTTCATCACCATAAAGATTTGGACCAACTCCAAAATCACCCTCAGAAGCCCTATTGAATAAATCAGCGGGTAAATCAGTGGTTTTCTTGATGTTTGATAATAATTCAATCCCGCCTGCTTCAGAAACTTGCGCGTCCTTTTCGGCCATTTTCTCAAAACCTTCATTTAAAAATGCCTTTAGTTTGTCATCCTTTCCTTTTCGCTGTGCATTAGCAGTAGAATCTAAAGAAATAATTAGCGCTAAACATGCAGTTAATGCTAAAATAGTTGTTTTAATTTTCATAGTTTTTAACAGTTTTAATTAATACTTTCACCTTTTCAGGATCAATATCCGGATAAACACCGTGACCCAAATTTACAATATGTCTTTGACTTTTAAATGATTTTAGCAATTTTATTGTTTCTTTTTCAATAACACTATGATCAGCATACAATAAACAAGGATCTAAATTACCTTGCAAAGTCTTTGTTTCTTTGACTAATTCTCTTGCGTAAGCAACATCCATATTCCAATCTAAACCTAAAGTAGTGCAGTTCAATTCAGCCAAATCTGGTAAAGAAGCAAGCGCACCTTTTGAAAAAACGGTCAAAGGAACTCCAGGAAGTGCCTCTACAATTTGTTGTATATATTTTAAGCCAAAGACCTTATAATGTTCTCTTCCTAATATTCCTGCCCATGAATCAAATAATTGCAAAGCATCTGCCCCTGCGGCTAATTGTAATTTCAAATAAGTTATTGTCACTTCCGTAATTCGACTTAACAATTCATGTGCCAATTCTGGCTGGGTGTATAATAACTTTCTAGATTCAGAAAAAGTTTTTGACCCTTTACCTTCGACCATATAACAAAGAATTGTCCATGGAGCACCAGCAAAACCAATTAACGGCACGCGACCATTCAATGCATTTTTTGTGATTTTTAATGCTTCAAATACATACGATAAACGATCTGCAACATCAATATGAGTGTCCAATAAATTTAATTGTTCTCGAGAGCGTATGGTATTTTCAAACCAAGGTCCTTTTTGCTCTAGCATTTGATATGGAAGACCCATTGCTTCTGGAACCACTAGGATGTCAGAAAAAATAATTGCCGCATCAACATCCAAATGATCAACAGGCTGTATGGTAACCTCAGCAGCCAACTCAGGCGTTTCAACCAATTCCTTAAAACCAGAAAGTGTTGCTCTAAGCGCTCTATATTCCGGTAAAATTCTTCCTGCTTGACGCATTAACCAAACAGGATACCTTTCAATTGCCTCACCTCTTGCAGCACGCAAGAATAAATCATTTTTTAATTCCATGGTGAGCAAAGTTAATCTTTAGATTCAAATTGACTTGTAATTTTTTAGTGAAAAATATGATTACCATATAATTTCTTGCTCCCCAATAGATTTTAAATAGTTGTTTGTTTTACTAAAATGTTTACACCCATAAAAGCCTCGATAAACAGATAATGGAGAAGGATGTGGCGCTAAAAGAACACAATGTTTATTTAAATCTATTTGATTTTGCTTTATTTGAGCCTTTGCTCCCCATAAAAGAAAAACCACATTTTTTTTCTTCCGATTGATAATTTCAAGAAATGAAGCCGTAACCTTTTCCCAACCTAAATCAAAATGACTTCCTGCTTTTCCTTCCTGGACAGTTAATACCGTATTTAATAACAACACTCCCTGCTCTGCCCAAAAAGTCAAATCATCTTGAACACTGTGATGGAGAAATTGATCATTTTTTAATTCTTTGAAAATATTTTGCAAACTTTTTGGAATAGGCCTTACACCAGCGTTCACTGAAAAACTCAATCCATTGGCATGACCTTTTGTTGGATAAGGATCTTGACCTAAGATTACGACTTTGAGGGCTGCTATTGGACAAAGCGTTAAGGCTTTAAATACTTTTTCTTTTTCAGGAAAAATTGAAGAAGGATCAGCCTCATAAAGCGTTTTCAAATCGTTTAAAACATCAAATAAATTAGTGATTTCTTCAGGTGATAATTCATTAAACCAATCTGCAGGGAAATGAAATTCACTTAATAGTGCTTCGTTCATGAAGTTTATAATGAAATTTCTTGATGAATTGTATTTATAATGATCTCCCTTTGTTCATTTAATTCAGCAAGATCAATATTTCGCATTTGAAATTGATTCCAAAAAATTGAAATTAGAAGTTTACATTCATAAGCAGCATATGCAAAAATTCCAATACTCAAATAGTACAAGGAAACATATATTGAAGCTTCAAGTAAGCTCAAACATGGGAAAAATTTAGATCCTAAAAACAAAATAGGCAAGTTGATCAATCCAATAATCACAACACCCAAAATCATTTTGACAGATGCCCAAAAAACATCCCGCTTAAAACTTTTTTCAACGAATTTCTTTAGCAAAAAATAGGGGATTCCAGCATGCAAAATCCCCAATAATGCCATCGGAAAAAGGATGATGAAACGGCAAAGGTTTTGAATTAATTTCCATTTATTATTCGCCTTAAGATATCGATTGTTTTCAGTGATTTTTGTCGATGAAAGACGCTTTCGATATTCAATCATAAGTGACTTTAACGCGTCTAAATCAGATGTTTCTTGCTTGTTCAACCAAGTTGCCAATGATTTAGAATAATTCCATCTTTCTTCAAGTGATAGCTGCTTATCAAAACAAATTGGATGCATTCCTTTCCTTGTCAACATCATTATGTCCTCATGAAGATTTACATTTTCTTCAGACTCAACATGCGTCAATTGATCTTGAAGTATTAATTCTAAATCTCGATTTATAGCTGAAATAGTACGACTTGGATTTTCTTCAAATGCTTCGCGATAATCATTTAGACAAATTTTATCTGAATTAGACAATAGAATATCGCTCCCGTAAAGATTTGCTTGCGTATAGTTGATTCCAACAAGCGAAATGTAAATTTTCTTTTCCCAATTACACGATTCAAGCGCTGTAAAACCAATACGCAAAGCACCTTTTTTTAGAGGTTTGACGCGTCGAATAAAGACATCATCAGTTAATCCCTCTCCGAAAATTAAAATATTTTTATTTTTCATCAAGACATCAGAACATTTTTTAAAAACCTCCTTATTTTTCTCATTCGTATTTCCGCCATCTTGCTGCCTATATATAGGAAGCATGTGTGCCGACTTAAAAAACGGATTAGTGAACTTTGTAAATACATCAGACCGTGTCAAAAAGAATACGATTGCATTATTAAATCTAGAGACAATCAAAGGATCCATGAAGGAGGCAGGATGATTGCTAATAAAAATGGTACTGCCTTCACTATTTCTTTTACTGTTGAGCACAACAATTTTTCGATAAAATAAGCGTGAACTATATCCAAATATTAACCACCATAAAAAATATAAAGCTTTCATTGCAAAACAAAATTAATTAAAATGGCCTTAAAAAAGCATTAATAACATGCAAGTATTAAGCTTGAATTAAAATTAACAACGCTAATGCTGAAAACTTTCCTTTAAATTGAATTAATATATATAGATTGACTCTAACTTCGTTTAAAAGTAAGTTTATGAAAACCATTGGTCTTTTTTGTGGTGGATTCTCCTCCGAATTTGAGATTTCACTTAAGAGTGCTGAGACAATACGCACCCATTTTCCAAAAGAATATAAAGTGGTTCGTATTATTGTTAGCGCTAAAAAATGGGAGGTGGAGACCGATAAAGGACTAGCGTCTTTTAACTTAAACGACTGCTCTTACCTTGAAAATGGAGACAAAAAACATATCGATGCGGGCTTGATTTACATTCATGGAAATCCAGGAGAAAACGGTAAAATTCAAGCGCTATTAGATATGCACAACATTCCTTATATAAATTCCGGCGCACTTGCTTCTGCGCTTTCATTTGACAAATGGTATTGCAATCAATTTTTAAAATCATTTGACATTCCCGTTGCGAAATCACTTTTTTTACAAAATAATCATCAATACACGCCATCTGAAATAATTGAGCAACTAGGGCTTCCAATCTTCATAAAACCTTCCGATTCCGGATCTTCCTATGGAATCTCTAAGGTAAAATCAATTGATGAAGTACTTCCTGCATTGCAGTTTGCATTTAAGGAAGGTAAGACGGTTGTTATTGAATCCTTTCTCGATGGCATTGAGGTTACCTGCGGCGTTTATCTTTCACCGAAAGGTTTGGTAGCGTTACCATTAACTGAAATCGTGAGTGAAAATGAGTTTTTTGATTATGAAGCGAAATATCAAGGAAAATCAAATGAAATTACCCCAGCGAGAATTAATGAGGACTTGACCCACAATGTTCAAGAATTAGCAAAGAAAATATATCAATTAATGCAATTGAAATCTATCGCAAGAATAGACTTTATGTTGGTCAATAATGTTCCTTATGTCATCGAGGTAAATACCACTCCAGGATTCTCTTCAGAAAGTATCGTTCCAAAAATGCTGGCTGAAGCAGGGATTTCAATTTCTGATTTCTGGAAAGAAATCACCACCGTAACTTTAAATTAGTACGCTGCAATAGCATTTAACACCTGTTCCATTTTTGAAACCAAAACTGATGTTGAACAGGCATAATTGTTTACTGTAAAAGAGAAAACTAGGTCTTTTCCGCTTACAGTTTTAACATAACCAGCATAGGCTTTAACCTTGTTAATCGTTCCACTTTTAGCAAAAATCCTACCTTCTCCAATACCACCACGACACAAACTTTTTATGGTGCCTGTTTTTCCAGCAATCGGAAGCGTGCTTTTGAAATTTTCAAATTCTTTAGATTTACTCATATAAATTAAAAGCTCACAAAAATGATCTGCTGAAATGGCGTTAAATCGCGATAAACCACTTCCGTCATGGATTTTTATTCCTTCCAAATTAATTTTAGCATCCCAATATTGATGAAATGCTTTGATACTTTCAGTATTTGAGCCTATATTTTTGGTTTCGTATCCAATTAAATTGAATAAGCCTTCAGCGAATAAATTAACACTCTTTAGATTCGTCCAATAGGCAATTTCTTGCACAGACTTTCCTTGTTGACTAAAGAGTAAAGTGAAATTACTTGAGTAATTATCTTTACCGAGGAATATGCGTTGAGATGTAGCACCATTTTTTACATCAATTCCTTTCGATTTCAGAATGTCCAACCAGTATTTTGCTAAATGTAATTCAGGATCAGGCATACTGCCTTTCACAATAAAATTAGATTGATTGGCCGGGATTTTTCCAGTTGCCAAACGCTGGTAGGTATAAGGAGCGCCATATAGGTAACAATCATCCCCGCTTACATTTGCAGCTAAGACACTATTCGAAAAAGTCAAACCGTCTATTTTTGGATAAATAGATTTCAATACCGTTTTTGAACCAATCTTTCCTGAGCTGAAATTTAATTTGACGGTATTATCATAAAAATTAATCCCACCTGAAACCGCCCCAAAATAATTCCCAAGGTCATTGATTGCCCATCCCGTTGGGGCACCTTCATATCCAAAACTGCTACCATCTGATATTACTGACCCAGTTGCACCGTGAATTCCTTTCGATAATATCGAATCGGTCCAAGCATTTAAAAAAAGTAATTCTTCATTTTCATTACTAAAAAATTTACTGCCAAGGGACACATCACCGCCACCACGAATCCAAATATTACCATGCAAAATACCTAAACTATCAATTGGACCATCGATATATACCCTTGTTATAGCTCTATATTGAGGTCCAAGTATTTCAAAAGCACTTGCAGTACTGAACAATTTTGTTGTTGAGGCACTCACAATTGCTCTTTTCGGATCAAAACTTGCAATTAGATTTCCATCAGAAATTTCGACAGCTTTAAAAGACACCAAAGCATTTTTTAATGTCGGATCTTGAGCAAAACGATTAATTGCATCTTGTGGTGTTTGAGCGGTAATTACCGAAACAACAATAAGGAACAAGATAAAAATGTACTTTTGCATGACGAATATTTAAATAAAGTTGCTGAAATTACCTTTAATAATTCAACTCATTACCAAATATAAATAAACATAGATATTTTTGCGCGTTATGGATCAAGATAAAAAAATTCGCGTTTTAAGAATTATTAATCGATTCAACATTGGAGGCCCTGTATATAATGCAGTGCTTCTTAGTGCTTATTTACCTGGTGATTACGAAACTTTATTGGTGGGTGGAAACCCTGAAGAGGGCGAAGCAAATGCCTTATATATCGCAACACAGCATGGTGTAAAACCATTATTACTGCCTGAAATGACAAGAAATCCAAATTTGATTTCTGATTTAAAAACCCTTAAAAAATTAAAGGAGATCATTAAGGAATTCAAACCTGATATTGTTCATACACACGCATCGAAAGCAGGTGCGCTAGGCAGAAGGGCGGCAAAACAATGTAAGGTACCTGTTATCGTTCACACCTTTCATGGTCATATATTTCATTCCTATTTTAGTTTCTGGAAAACACAACTCTATAGAATTATAGAGAAAAGACTTGCGAAAATTAGTAATGGTATCATTGCGATTTCACCAAAGCAGAAAGAAGAGTTGTCAGAGACCTTTAAAATTTGCGCTCCCAATAAAATAGAAATTATTCCTTTAGGATTTGATCTTTCCCCTTTTCATCTAAACAAAAAAGAGAAAAGAAAAATTACAAGAGCTACCTATAATCTTAAGGATTCAGAGTTGGCCATAGCCATTATTGGAAGGCTTGCGCCAATAAAAAACCACGATTTATTTTTAGATTCAATTGAACAAGTGGCTGCGCAAACCACAAAAGAATTAGTCATCTTCATTGTTGGCGATGGTGAAGAAAACTTAAGAATATCGAATCGAGTTGAAGTATTGAAAAATAAAGGTATTGATATTCGAATGACCTCTTGGATTCATAATATTAGTAATTTTAATGCAGGAATGGATCTTATTTGTCTGAGCTCGAAGAATGAAGGGACGCCAGTGAGTCTTATTGAAGCTCAAGCCGCTGGAATCCCAATTATATCAACCAATGTAGGTGGTATTAAAGATGTTATATTACCTGACGAAACAGGGGTTTTGGTCAGCGAAATGACTGTAGATTCTTACAGTAAAGCCCTTCTGGATTTGATTGAGGATGAAAAAAAACGAGAATTAATGTCACAAAAAGGTTGGTCCTTCGTAGAAGAAAAATTCCAATACCCTATTCTAATGAATAACATGGATAACTATTATAAAAAATTACTGCTAAAAGCAAAAAGATGAAACGAAATACTACATCCATTTTTCTTGTTTCCGCTTTATCACTAATCCTACTTAGTATTGCATCTTCCTGTGGAAATATTAACAGCAATGTTATGTTTAAAATACCTAAGAAGTCTGATTTTAAATATGATGTCATTCCTGAAAAACCAACCACAGATTACCGAATTAGCTCAGGAGATCGATTTAGCTTTCTGTTTTCAACCAATAACGGAGAAAAAATAATATTTGGACAATCTGGAATAGACAATCCATCAAACAATAGCCAACAGTTACAATCGTCTTCAAATAGCAGAGATTATTTGGTAAGACAAGACGGTACCGCTGAACTGCCATTAGTAGGTATAATCCCTGTTGCTGGTTTATCAATTGTGGAGTTAGAGGATGAGCTGACAAAAAAATTGTCCAAAAACTACATAGATCCTTTTGTTCAAATTAGAGTCACCAATCAACGCGTGTTAGTTTTTCCAGGCAAAGGGACTGCACAAGTAGTATACTTGGTTAATACCAATACCTCATTATTGGAAGTACTGGCTTTATCGGGAGGAATCAGAGAAGAAGCTCGGGCCAATAGCATTAAGTTAATTCGAAAAGTCAATGGAAAAAGGGAGATTTATTCCATTGATCTATCAACAATATCAGGTCTCAAATCAGCAGAAATGTTAGTAGAAAGCAACGACTATGTTTATATAGACACCAAACCGAGAATTGCTAGCACTGTTTTAAGAGAAGTTGGTCCATGGCTGAGTGTTTTTACAAGTACATTTGCTATTTATGCATTAATTATTAAATAATGGCAGACTTAAATTCTTATTTAATTAATAAAGATTTCAATCCAATTGTATTGGAGAATGTTATCCGTAAACATTGGTACAAGCCGTTCATATTTATTGGAATCTCATTAATTATTGCCTTTACTTATTTACGGTATAAAAAACCGATTTATGAGTCAAATGCGTCTTTGCAAGTAATCGAAGAAGATAGAGTAAAAGAGGTTCTTGGAACAGAGTCAAGTCCAATTACAGCATCAAATGACATCTCTAAAGAAGTGGAATTATTGCGTTCAGAAGTATTGTTTAGTCAGATGTTAAATAAATTAAATCTAACTACGAGTATCAGTTCTGAGGGAAAATTTCTCATTAAAGATTTGTATGGCGTGAGTCCTTTTTCAATTCTCACCTATGCCATAAAGGATTCCAATATTTGCGGAGAAAGAATTGATGTTTCTCTTGAAAATGATAATGTAATCCATCTCAAATATGGTATAAATGGTCATCAGTATCAGGCAAAAGGGGTAATCAATCAAGAAATTAATAACCAACATTTTAAAATTTCATTAAGAACTTCTGAATTCTCAGCTTTTAAAGATGCCTTAGAAAACAATAAAATTTTCTTTGTTTTTAATAGTAAACAAATCTTACTGGATGCGATGAAAAGCAATCTTTCTGTAAATCCAATTGATGAAAATGCAAAAACGATACTTATTTCCTATACAGATCATAATCCTGTATTGTGCAGAGATGTGGTTCAAACGATGTTGAATGTTTATCTAAATTTTGACAAACAAAACAAACAAAGCAAAACAGATAATACCATCGCATTTATTGATCAACAATTGGACTCCCTATCTAGAATTTTGAAAAATTCTAAAGACAGTTTAAGTGATTTTCAACGCAATGAAAGATTACCTAATCCTGAGAAGGCAGAAATACAGTTATCAGATAACATTAATGAATTAACACAACGCTTACTGGAAACCAATGAAGAAATATCGACATTGGCAATGGTGAATTCGAGGATAAACATTGACCCGAATCGTCTTGAAATTTATCGTCTAATTCCTGAAATGGTAGGTAAAAAAAGTTTTGAAGGAACAGTTTTAAGACAAGTGGAAGATTTAAATAAATTATTGGAGACAGAAGAAGATCTTTTGAGAGATGTAACTCAAGAAAACAGACAAATAAAGATCATTAATGAACGCATTAATAATCGGATTTTTTCCATAAAGAAAAGCTTGAAAATTATTGACGAGCGCTTAAGACATGATCGATCCATGATCCAAGAGAAAATCAATGAGATAGAAGGTAAATATTATGGTTTACCAGAAAAAACCATGGAATTTGAGCGCTTAAAATACATGGAGGAATTGAACAATCGATATTTTTCTTTATTTACCGAGAAAAAAATTGAGTTCGAACTTTCAAATGCGGGGTATTCAACCTCTAATAGGATTTTGAGCGAACCAGTTGTGCCGATTGATCCCATGTACCCAAGAGTTGGCGTGGTATATTTATTTGCCTTGCTTTTAGGTTTTATTGTAGGACTTGGGCTACTTGTGATTCGTTATTTGACTTATAATGAAATTACTACCCTTCAAGACCTTCAAAGTTTACTGCCCACTGAAACGAATTTTTTGGGTTCTATTCCGCTCTATAAAAAGAAAATGAAGTTTTCTCAAGTCGTTGTAAATGAGTCGTCAAAATCAAGACTTGCTGAATCGATTCGGAATATTAGAGCCAATATGAGCTTTATTAATAAAGATGCTAAAGTTATTGCTATTTCCTCTTCTGTTTCTGGTGAAGGAAAAACTTTCGTTGTTTTAAATTTAGCAGGAATGATTGCGCTGGGTGGAAAAAAAACAATCTTAATTGATTTAGATTTAAGAAAACCTAAAGTTCATTTAGGTGTTAATGCAGGTAATCATCTTGGAATGAGTAATTTATTATCAGGACATTCCTCTCTTGAACAAGTAATTCAATCCTCAGAAATTCCTGGTTTAGATTTCATTACTGCCGGACCAATTCCTCCTAATCCTTCAGAATTGATTCAAGGAGTAGCTTTTCATCAATTTTTAGAAGATTTGAAACTTAAATATGATATTATTCTAATCGATAACCCTCCAGTTGGAATTGTCTCAGATGGTATTCACATTCTCGCTCAAGCAGATATTCCAATCTATGTATTTAAATCTAAATATTCGAAAAGAGTATTCGCTGAAAGAGTGGAAGAATTGTTTAGCATTCAAAAATTAAAATCTCTTAATGTTATTTTAAATGGAGTAGAAGATAAAAGGTCTTTCTATGGTTATGGTTATGGTTATGGTTATGGTTATGGATATACAAATTCAGGTTATTACTCAGATGATGCAGAGGTCAATTTTCTTCGTAAAATTTGGAACAAAATAAGTAATTTATGGAGACGGAACAATTAGAAATTGAAGGGTTAATTCTATTAAAACCCCGATTATTTGAAGATGAAAGAGGTGTATTTATAGAAAGTTTTCATGAAGAAAAATACAAAGAAATTTTAGGGGATTTCAGCTTTAAACAAGACAATCAAAGTGTTTCAAAATTAATGGTGCTTAGAGGTTTGCATTTTCAATCTCCTCCTTATGAACAAGGAAAATTGGTACATGTTGCCCATGGCAGTGTTCTAGATATAGCCGTTGACATAAGGAAATCAAGTTCAAGCTACGGGAAATATGTAGCCGTTCAACTCGATGCAATAAATAAATGGCAATTCTGGATTCCACCTGGTTTTGCGCATGGTTTTGTTGCTCTAGAGGAAGATACTATTTTCTGCTATAAATGCACCAACTACTATGCTCCCAATCATGAGAAGACCTTACTTTGGAATGATGAAGATTTAAATATTAATTGGGGAACAGAAAATGCACTTGTTTCTCAAAAAGACAAGGAAGGCATGATGTTTAATCAATTTACCAGCCCTTTCTAATGGACAATAACATACTAATTCCTGTTCTTTTTATCGCTGTAACTTGGCTTATAACGGTCATTATAAACGGCTTACTTTTAAAGTTTTCTCAATCCTTAGGGATTCGCAATAAAAATGATGTTACAATTCGTTGGAGCAATACCTCAAAACCTTCACTGGGAGGTATTAGTATGTATGTTAGTTTTTTACTTTCTGTGTTTTTATATTTGGTAATTAATGTAAATACCAATATATTTAGTGATAGTCATGTCATTGGATTATTTGTTGCGTCTGGACTTGCCTTTCTAATGGGTTTGGCTGATGATGCCTACAACACAAAACCACTACTTAAGTTTTCCATTCAAATTATTTGCGGATTGATTATCGCCATGAGTGGCAGCATAATTAATTTGAGCAGTCACTACTGGTTGAATGCCCTTCTTACAGTTTTTTGGGTCGTCGTTTTAATGAATTCATTAAATATGCTGGACAATATGGATGGGATTACGACCAGTGTCGTGATTTTTATTCTCTTGAGCTGCCTTGGCGCTAATTTATTTTTTAAATTGGATAGTCACCCCTACTATAACTATATTTTATTAGGATTAATAGGTTCGTTAATTGGCTTTTTATTTTACAATGCGCCCTCATCTAAAATATTTATGGGTGATTCCGGCAGTCAATTTTTAGGTTTAATTGCAGCGTTTTACAGTATTAAATTTTTATGGAATTTTGACATGTCGCTAGATGTGCCTGTTTGGAATAAGTTTTATATTATCCTTATTTGTTTTACTGCACCAGCAATTGATTCTTTGAGTGTCGTTATCAATAGACTCAAGAAAGGAAAAAGTCCAATGGTTGGAGGAAAAGATCATACAACACATCATCTTGTTTATGCAGGGTTTACAGAAAAACAAGTTTGGTATGTGTTTTTAAGTATTAGTTTCCTAGCCTCTGCCTTGGGAATTTTCATGATGTATTTGGTTCGAAATGAAATGAAATATGAAAGTTTACTGATTGTTCCTTTCTTTTTTATTACCTTTTATTTTCTTTATAGAAATACTCAAAAATATCAACAGCCAGATAAGTAAATAACTACCTTTGTTTTCAATGTGCTAACTATGAAACAAATATTACTTTTTAGCTGCTTGCTTATCATTATTTCTTGTCAACAAAAGGATAACTTAGCTTTAGACAACGCTACTTTAAAACCTATCCAAAACCAATCTCTCCCCTCTCTTCCAAAGGAGATGGAACTTTTTGGTCAAAAAATAAATCTAGAGGATGAGGACATCAAAGAAAGATTGGATAGAGAGATTATCATGAATACATATGCGCAATCTGCAACTAATCTTTATATAAAAAGAGCAAATCGTTTCTTTGGTCCAATAGAAGTCATACTTAAAAACGAACAAGTTCCCGACGACTTTAAATATCTTGCTGTCGCTGAAAGTGGACTTGCTAATGTTCAAAGTCCGGTTGGCGCTAGTGGCTTTTGGCAGTTTATGCCCGCTACAGCAAAAGAATATGGTTTAGTAATCAATGATGAAATAGACCAACGCTTAGCATTAGAGAAAAGTACGCATGCTGCTTGTCAATATCTCAAAAATGTAAACCAAGTATTTAACAATTGGATTATAACTGCTGCTGCATTTAATCGTGGATTGGGTGGGGTTCGTTCTGATATGAAAAGACAATATACCGATCATTATTTTGATTCAGAAATGAACAATGAAACTGCTAGATATGTTTTTAGAATAATGGCACTCAAAATAATAATGGAGAACCCAAAAGCATACGGTTATTATATTACTAAAGAACAATTGTACCAACCTTTAGAAACTAAAAAAATAAAAGTAAAATCTCCCATTAAAAACTTAGCGCTTTGGTCTAAAAATCATGGTGTAAACCTTAAAATAGTTAGAAAACTTAATCCATGGATTTTGAAAAATTCGCTCATAAATATGAATCAACCGCAACTACTTTTATTGCCAGGAGAAAATTGTAAGTTAAAAAATTATGCATCCTATTCTAAATGAGCAAAAAAGAAATTGAAAGCGGAAGTATACAAATACACGGCGCTAAAGAGCATAATTTAAAAAACATTGATCTTACTATTCCAAGAAATAAACTTATTGTTTTCACAGGATTAAGTGGTAGCGGGAAATCTTCTTTAGCATTTGATACGCTTTTTGCTGAAGGACAAAGACGCTACATAGAAACCTTTTCATCTTATGTTCGACAATTTATTGGCGGTTTAGAAAGACCAGATGTCGATAAAATAGAGGGACTAAGTCCCGTGATTGCTATTGAACAAAAAACGGTTTCTAGATCTCCAAGATCTACCGTTGGGACAATAACGGAACTTTATGATTTTTTTCGTTTGTTGTTTGCTCGCGCAGGAACTGCTTATTCTTATGTAAGTGGGAACAAAATGATCAAATATTCTGACGATGAAATTGCCTCAATTATTCAAAATAAATATTCAGGTAAAAAAATTGCCCTTCTTGCACCAAAGATTAGGGGGAGAAAAGGCCATTACAGAGAATTGTTTGAACAAATGCAAAGAATGGGTTTCACAAAGGTTCGGGTAGATGGTGAAATTCAGGACATTGTCAAAGGAATGAAATTAGACCGCTATAAAGTTCATGATATTGAATTGGTAGTGGATCGACTCCTGGTGGAAGAAAAAGATTATAAAAGATTGTATGATGCCATTCTGCTTTCTATGAAACATGGTGATGCCATCATGATGGTTCAAGATCTTGAAACGAATACCTGCCATTATTTTAGCCGTTCTTTGATGTGTCCTGACAGCGGAATTAGTTATCCTGAACCGGAACCAAGTCTTTTCTCTTTTAACTCTCCCTATGGAGCATGTCAAAAATGCAGCGGCCTTGGAGAAGTAAGCGTTGCCTCACTCGATAAAATAATTCCTGATCCAAAATTGTCCGTTAGAAAAGGTGGCTTTGCTCCCTTAGGAGAATATAAAAAAACTTGGATCTTTGATAAAATAGAAAATTTAATATCCAATGAAGGTTATTCATTGTCAAGTCCACTAGGGGAAATTGATGCCGACTTAATTCAATTGTTACTTTATGGTAATGATGACATGGAATTAGAAAGAGAAGGTCAAACTGAAAAATTTGAAGGAATTATCAATTTTATTACCCGCCATGCTGATGATAGTTCAGCCGCTATTCAACGCTGGGCTCAAGGATTCATGAATAAAAAGACATGTGATAGTTGTCAAGGAACGCGTTTAAGAAAGGAAGCTTTGCACTTTAAGATTGGTGAACATCATATTGGTGATATTGCTCAAATGGACTTAAGTGTTCTGTGGAATTGGCTGATGGAGATTGAAGGGAAACTGAGCAAGGATCAATTGAGTATTGCCTTTGAGATTATTAAGGAAATAAAAGCGAGACTTGGTTTTATCTTAGATGTTGGATTGTCTTATCTCACGCTAAACCGTTCCTCAAAAACGCTTTCTGGTGGTGAAGCACAGCGCATCAGATTGGCTACTCAAATTGGCACTGAGCTGATCAATGTTTTGTATATCCTCGACGAACCCTCCATTGGTTTACACCAAAGAGATAATACGAGATTGATCAAATCTTTAGAGAAATTAAGGGACGCAGGGAATACTGTCTTGGTGGTAGAACACGATAAGGAGATGATGGAAGCCGCTGATTGCATTGTTGATATTGGTCCAGGAGCAGGAATCCATGGAGGGGAAATAATGTATGCTGGAAATTATCAAGGTTTATTGCAGACGGATAGCTTAACAGCCTCCTACTTAAAGGGCACCAAGAAAATTGAATTACCGGTGAAAAGAAGAAAAGGAAATGGTACTTTTCTGAGCTTAAAAAAAGCAAGTGGAAATAATTTAAAGAATGTTGATCTCAAACTACCCTTAGGAACTTTTATCTGTGTCACAGGCGTTTCCGGAAGTGGAAAATCCTCTTTAATCAATAATACCCTCTACCCTATTTTATTAAAGCATATCTACCACGGCGTAAGAGAACCGCTTCCTTATGGAAGTATTGAAGGATTGGAACATATTGATAAAGTAATTGATATTGATCAAAGTCCAATTGGACGCACACCAAGATCAAACCCTGTCACCTACACCAAAGTATTTGATGAAATAAGGAGTCTATATGCCTCGATTCCAGAAGCTCAAATTCGAGGTTATAAACCCGGAAGATTTTCATTTAATGTCGCTGGTGGTAAATGTGAAATTTGTAACGGAGGTGGAATGCGCTTGGTAGAGATGAATTTTTTACCTGATGTTTATGTAAATTGTGAGGGCTGTCAAGGGAAACGATACAATCAAGAAACACTTGAAATTCGGTACAAGGGAAAATCAATTGCAGATGTGTTGTCTATGAATATTCAAGATGCTGTAGTGTTTTTTGAACATATCCCTAAAATTCATAGGGTATTGACAACCCTTGAAAGTGTGGGACTCGGTTACATTTCCTTGGGTCAATCTTCTACAACCTTATCTGGAGGAGAAGCGCAGCGTATTAAACTTGCGAGTGAATTAACCAAAAGAGGAACAGGGAAAACAATGTATCTGCTCGATGAACCCTCTACAGGATTGCATTTTGAAGACATTCGCATGCTTGTAAATGTGCTTCAAAGATTGGTAGATGAAGGAAATACTGTAGTCGTAATTGAACACAATCTTGATATTATTAAAATTGCAGATTGGCTTATCGATATTGGTCCTGAAGGTGGGAATAGTGGTGGAGAAATTATTGGGAGTGGAAATCCGGAGCAATTTGTGTCTAAGTTTGAAAAGGTATCCTATACGGCACACTATTTAAAAGCAGAACTTTAAAATAAATTCTAAAAAACATAAAATAATTGAATTAGGTAGTGAAAATTGAATTAATTTTACGGCTCAATTGAAAGAATAATTATTTAAAACTAAGAACATGGCATTAGAAATCACAGATGCAAATTTTGATGAGTTGGTAATGAACTCAACACAACCGGTTGTTGTTGACTTTTGGGCAGAATGGTGTGGCCCTTGTCGCATGATAGGACCAGTAATAGAAGAAATGGCTACTGAATATGACGGGAAAGCATTAATTGGTAAAGTTAATGTAGATTTAAACTCTTCTGTTTCTGCCAAATTTGGTGTTAGAAGTATTCCAACGGTTCTATTTATAAAAAATGGAGAAGTGGTCGACAAATCAGTTGGCGCAGTACCAAAAGCAACTTTAATGGCGAAATTAGACGCTATTTTATAATAAAAACTGAAAGTCGAGCAATCGACTTTTTTTATACACAAAACTTTTTCATGGAGAATTTTTTTAAACGATTGAAGTTATACGGAATTGGATTTGGAATTGGATTATTTTGCGTGTTTGTCTTTTTTAAAAATCGAGGATGCTCTTGGTTGCCCGAAAACAAAGTAAAGGAATCTATTCTCCAAAGAATTATTTACATCCATACAGAAGACTCTTTGAATTTTACTAAGTTGAAACTAGGAAGTTCCGAAGTAAAGAAAATGATCGATAATGGATCTGTTGTTTTTTCTGAAAGTAAAAAGAAAGGTGACCCTCGAGCTTATGTGATGACCTGTGTAACGCCAAAAGGAAAAAAACTCAATTGGATTTTCACCCTGCCTGATGGGAGTTTTGTAAGTGAACTTAAAATTAATTCGAAAGAAATAATTCCATCGATTAATAAAGTTAGAAATTCAATAAAGGGAAAAGGTATTCCAATCTATTTTCCTAAAAATGACGAGCTCTTTTATTTTGGAGAAAAGGAAAATCTTAAAAAACAATTAAAGAATCTAGGCTTTCTTAAAAGTAAAGATCTGCAAGCTACATTGGAGAAGAACTCTTACATTAATTTCGAGAAAACTAAATTCGACGGTCAGAATTCAACTCATTTTCTTAAAAATGAAAATTTTGAAATCGAAGCAACTTGGTACAAAGAGAAAATAACGATCAAAAGACTAAGTGAAAAAAAATAATTTCCTACTTTTTAGCTATCATTTTATCACCTTTTGTTGTTAATAAGTATGTTATTCTGTTGATTTCATTCAATTTGTAATTACTAATTTTGAATCATGGAATTTTCGGCCCAACAAATTGCAGAAATCCTTAAGGGAGAAATCATTGGCGACATTAATGTCACAGTTAATGAGCTTGCAAAAATAGAAGAAGGAAAGCCGGGCGCTTTGTCTTTCTTGTCTAATCCAAAATATGAGGAATTTATTTATACTACAGGTTCTAGTATTTGTATCGTAAATAATTCTTTTGAACCTTCCAAAAATTTACCCGAAACATTAACGCTGATAAAAGTTGCTGATGCATACGCCTGCTTCGCACAGCTTTTGGAAGTTTATGCCGATATGAATAAAAAGCAGGCAGGAATTGAAGTGCCTAATTCCATTGATCCAACTGCGCAATTAGGCGACAATATCCACCTTGGAGCTTTTGCTTATGTAGGTAAAAATGTAAAGATTGGTAAGAATTGTGTCATTTATCCCCATGTATTTATTGGTGATAATGCTATTATTAATGAAAACACAACGATTTACCCAAATGTAACTGTATATGACGCTTCAGTCATTGGAAAAAACTGTATCATTCATGCCGGTGTCGTAATTGGCTCTGATGGTTTTGGATTCGCTCCTGATCAACAAGGTGTTTATAAGAAGGTGCCGCAAATTGGAAATGTAGTAATTGAAGATGATGTTGAAATTGGCGCCAACACTACAATTGATCGAGCAACAATGGGTTCAACCTATATTCGAAAAGGGGTGAAAATTGATAATTTATGTCAAATTGCACATAATGTTGAAGTGGGTGAACATACCGCCATGGCGTCACAAGTTGGAATTGCAGGTTCCGCTAAGATTGGAAAACGCGTTATCATTGGTGGACAAGCCGGCATAGGTGGACATCTTTCTATCGCTGATCAAACGCAAATCGCTGGACAATCAGGTGTAGCTTCTACCATAAAAAACGCACAAGCAATGATGGGAAGCCCTGTCATTCCACTTTCAGACTTCAAACGATCTCATATCGTTTTTAAACAATTACCTAGCATGTTGAAGCGGGTAGTTGAATTAGAAACAAAATTAGCAGCACTTATTTCAAAAAAGTAATAGCATGTCAGAAAAACAATGTACCCTCAAAGCACCAATTCAATTTAAAGGAATTGGATTGCATACTGGAGAATCCGTGACGCTCGAAATTTGTCCAGCGCCAGACAATCACGGTTATAAATTCCAAAGAATTGATTTGCCAGGCGAGCCAATAATTAAAGCAGATGTAGATTTAGTGGTAGCAACTGATAGAGGAACTACTCTTGAATCAGCAGGCGCGCGCGTTTATACAACCGAACATGTTCTAGCAGCACTTTATGGTTGTCAAATCGACAATGCATTGATAAAACTGAATGCGCCAGAAGTGCCGATCATGGACGGAAGTTCTAAATTGTATGTTGATGCCATTCTTGAAACAGGTTTCGTGGAGCAGGAAGCTGAAAGAGACTACTTTGAATTAACTGAAAATATTCCATGGGAAGACTTAGAGAACGGGATTGAATTTTTAGCAATTCCTGATAAAAATTACAGATTAACAGTAATGGTCGATTATAAATCTCCCGTGCTTGGAACGCAACATGCTAGCATGTACAAGATAAGTGATTTTAATACTGAAATTGCCCCTTGCAGAACTTTTGTCTTCTTGAGGGAATTAGAATTTCTAGCCCAGAATAATTTAATAAAAGGTGGCGACCTAGACAATGCAATTGTATTGGTAGATCGTGTTGATATTTCACAAGAAGAATTGAATAGACTCGCTAAATTATTAGGTAAGGAAGATTTGAAGATTGAAATAGATGGAATCGGGGTGCTCAATAGTTCTAAATTAAAATATGAAAATGAGCCCGCTCGACATAAATTATTAGATATTGTTGGTGATTTAGCGCTTATTGGAAAACCTATTAGAGCACATATTTTAGCAGCGCGTCCTGGACACTCAGGAAATGTTCGTTTTGCGAAAATTTTAAAAGAACAAATCAAAAAACAACAAAATCAAGGTCGAGTCTTTGATATTACCAAAACACCGCTTTACGATAGTATCGCCATAGAAGGTATGCTTCCGCATCGCTTTCCGTTTTTGATGGTGGATAAAATCATGGAGATTAATGATTTGACCATAATTGGAGTGAAAAATGTCACCATGAATGAACCTATCTTTACAGGTCATTTTCCCGGAAATCCAGTATTTCCTGGAGTGCTACAAATTGAAGCCATGGCACAAGTTGGGGGAATTTTTGCCTTAAGCAAGGTAGAAGAACCGCATTTGTATTCCACTTATTTTATGAAAATAGACAAGGTTAAATTTAAGCAAAAAGTGGTCCCAGGAGATACCTTGGTATTTGAATTAACACTACTTTCACCTATCAGAAGAGGATTGGTTGAAATGGGCGGAAAAGCTTATGTAAATGGAAATTTAGTAATGGAAGCTGAAATGCTTGCTCAAGTAATTAAAGATAAAGTATAAATATGCAAAGTCCATTAGCGTCTATTTCTCATTTAGCCAAATTGCATAACAGCGTAAGAGTTGATCCTTTTACCTGTATACATGAAGATGTTATTATCGGAGAAGGTTCTCATATTCACTCGAATGTAACCATTTATCCAGGAACAAGAATTGGTAATAATTGTGAAGTTTTTCCAGGCGCTGTAATTGGAGTGATTCCGCAAGATCTGAAATTCGAAGGGGAATATACCACAGTTGAAATTGGAGACAATACTACCATAAGAGAATGTGTTACCATACACCGTGGGACGAAAGATAAATGGAAAACATCGATTGGAAAAAATTGCTTGTTGATGACTTATGTGCATGTTGCACACGATTGCCAAATTGGAAATAATGTGATACTTGCAAGTTATGTCGGACTTTCCGGACATGTAGTTATTGATGATTTTGCTATTTTAGAAGGCAAAGTGGCAGCGCAACAATTTGTTCATATCGGTCGACATGCTTTTATTGGTGGCGCTTCTTTGGTTAGAAAAGATGTTCCTCCATTTATTAAATCCGCTAGAGAACCAATGACATTTGCTGGAGTAAATTCCGTTGGTTTACGCAGAAGAGGTTTTACAGATGAAGAGGTAAGGACAATTGAGGATGTGTATCGAAGTATTTATATTCAAAGCAGTAATATGTCCAAAGGAATACAAAATGTGAAAGATACTTTTCCTGATAGCCCCATTAAAGATGAAATAATTCACTTTATTGAAAGCTCTGATAAAGGAGTCATAAGAGGAATGATCTAATGAAATTGACCAGAGGGGATATTGTTGAATTAACCATTCATGCCTATAGTTTTGGAGGAAGAGGAATCTCTCGTGTTCCTATAGATGATTCTCATTTTATTATTTTTGTCGACAATGCATTCCCCGGACAAATAGTAAAAGCAAAAATAGATGTTAAAAGGAAAAATCATGCTGAAGCTCAATTAATTGAGGTTATTCAGAGGTCGCCCGATGAAGAAGTATTGAATTTTCAGGAAATATCTGGAGGACCTTACATCTATGTTCCTACCAAAATTCAAGAAAAAGCGAAAGAAGAATCAACATTAAGTACCTTCAGTAAAATTTCTGGAATAAAAAATCTTGCTGATGTATACGATGGCTTTATCAGTTCACCACTGCATTATTTTTACCGGAATAAAATGGAATACAGTTTCTCTTCCATTGAACATTCCTTGAAAAGTGGAACAGAAATAGACGATGCATTCGCTTTAGGCTTCAAGCGAAGAGGCACTTGGTGGAAAGTGGAAAGTTTAGATAAACCTAGTGGACTTTTTGATGAAGAGTGGGAGTCTAAACTCCATTTAATTCGCAGTCATTTAGAACAAAGCACCCTACCCGCTTGGCATCCACCAAAAAAAGAAGGATTTTTTAGACATATTGTGATTCGAAAATCTTTTCAATCCAATCAACTCTTAATCAATCTAGTTACCTCTTCTGAGGGCTTGCATCTTTTTGACGGGAAAGCATTTACAGCTTATTTAATTTCCCTATTTGGAGAGAGAATCGCTGGGATTCAACATACTATTAATGATAATGTTGCTGATCGGTCTAAAATAGAAAATGGTGAAAGTAAACTACTATATGGCAAAGGAGTTGTAGAAGAAACTATTGCAGGATTGAGATTTGAAATCAGTATGGAAAGTTTCTTTCAAACCAATCCAGCATGTGCCGAATTACTCTATGCAAGAGCCATTGATTATTTATTAGAAGATGAAGTTAAGAAAGACAGTGTAGTTTTAGATTTATTTTGCGGTACAGGAACCATTGCGCAATTGATCGCAAAGCGACAGTTAAAATCACTTGCCCCTATTTCTATTATTGGGGTTGATATTGTTGAACAAGCCATTGAAGATGCCAAAAGAAATGCTAAGTTGAACGGCTTAGAAGACCTCTCCTTTTTTGCTGCAGATGTTGGAAAATTTTTAAAACAAATGCCTGAATTTGAAGGCGCAATTGCTGCCTTAATTTTGGATCCTCCAAGAGCTGGAATAGCACCAAAAACATTACAAAAAGTTATTGATTTAGGCGCTAAAACCATCGTATATATCTCCTGCAACCCTTCTACACAAGCAAGAGATGCCTCTTTGTTGATTGATGCTGGATATGAACTTAAAAAATATACCCTCGTAGATCAATTTCCACATACAGGACATATAGAATCCATTGCGAAATTTGTAAAGAAATGAAGGTAGAACTAATTTCTATTGGAGATGAATTATTGATTGGCCAAACCATTAATACCAATGCCTCTTGGTTGGGTCAAGAACTTTCGCTTTTAGGTTGTAATATAATCAAAGGCGTGACCATTTCAGATACTAAGGATGCCATTACTAATGCCTTAGATGACATTCAAAAGACCACGCAATTGTGTATAATAACCGGTGGATTAGGTCCAACGAATGATGATATCACCAAATATACACTTGCTTCCTATTTTAACATGGAACTTGAAATGAATGAGGAAATAAAATTAAAGATTGAACAATATTTCCAAAAACGAAATCGTCCCATGCTATTGGTAAATGAACATCAAGCATTGATGCCAAAAGGATGCCTCGTTCTAAATAACAACTATGGTACTGCAGCAGGAATCTTAATTGAGAAAAATAACCAAATTTTTGTTAGTTTACCTGGAGTGCCCTATGAGATGAAAGGAATTGTTCTAGAAGAATTGATTCCCTATTTAAAAAATCGCTTTCAACTTAAAGGAAAAGGATACAAAACTGCCCTTACGCAAGGTATTGGAGAATCATTTTTAGCAGAAAAAATAAAAACTTGGGAAGAAGATTTGACAAAAAATAATTTTTCTCTTGCTTATTTACCCTCTCCAGGATTTGTTAAATTAAGAATTACTGCACCAAATGAACATGAAGGATTAGACGCAATAAATTCCTATTTTAATAAATTAGAACAACTGATTCCAGAAGCACTCTATGGTTATAATGACGACAAACTTCAGGGCGTTATTGGAGCCAAGTTGAAAGAAAAAAATCTGAGTATTGGTACAGTTGAAAGTTGCACGGGTGGAATGTTAGCAGCTCAAATTAGCTCTGTTTCAGGTGCTTCAGAATATTTTATGGGCTCTTTATTGACCTACAGCAATGAAATGAAAAGCAAATTAGCAGGAGTGGACGCTCGTTTAATTGAAGAATTTGGGGCCGTGAGTCAAGAAGTAGCCTGCGCGATGGCAGAAGGTGGAAGGAAGAAGTTAAATGTTTCTGTCTGTATCGCTACTTCAGGAATTGCTGGTCCAACAGGTGGAACAGATAGCAAACCAGTAGGATTGGTTTGGATTGCGATTGCAACATCTACAAGAACAATTTCAAAGGCCTTCCAATATGGCGATCAAAGAGAAAGAAATATTCAAATGGCGGTAGCTTCTGCTCTTAATTTACTTCGCTATGAGGTGCTTAGCTAAAAAAAGAAATCAGTAGATTTAAAATTAAGCAAGAAACCATCTTTTAACTTTGAAGAAATATTAAAAAAAGATTGGTTTTTGTTTGTATTTATTGGAAAAATATCTTTTCTTTGCACCCGCTTAAAGATTTACAATAAACTATCACACATGTCTCGAGTTTGTCAATTAACAGGAAAGTCAGTTATGGTGGGGAACAATGTTTCTCACTCTAATCGCAAAACGAAGCGTCGTTTTTATCCTAACCTTATAACTAAGAAATTTTTCATTCCAGAAGAAGATCGTTATATTACATTAAAAATATCAACATCTGCTTTGCGAACTATCAATAAGAATGGTCTTGTGGCTTGCCTTAAAGAAGCGCGTAAAAAAGGGTTTTTAAAATAATCAACTGTTGTGAAACAGAAATAAGTAAAAGAAATGGCTAAGAAATCAAAAGGTAATAGAATCCAAGTAATTCTTGAGTGCACAGAGCACAAAACCACAGGAATGGCGGGAACATCTCGTTACATTACTACAAAGAACCGTAAGAATACTCCGGATAGAATGGAAATTAAAAAATTCAATCCGATTCTTAAGAAATACACAATTCATAAAGAAATTAAATAATTAAGTCATGGCAAAGAAAGTTGTTGCAACACTACAAAAAGGTGGCGGAAAAGAACATACGAAAGTGATTAAAATGGTGAAGTCTGAAAAGACTGGAGCTTACTCTTTCAAAGAAGAAATTGTACACAATGACAAAGTAAAAGAATGGTTTACTAAGGGTTAATTGTGTAATACATTTAAAAATACTTAAGCTTCCTTTTTTGGAGGCTTTTTTTTTCAATATTATGGGCTTATTTGATTTCTTTTCTCGGGCAAAAAAAGAAAATCTTGATGAAGGTTTAGCGTTATCTAAGCAATCCTTTCTCTCCAAGATTACAAGAGCAATCGTTGGGAAATCAAAGGTAGATGAAGAAGTATTAGATCAATTAGAAGAAATATTAATTTCCTCTGATGTTGGTGTTCAAACTACCTTGAAAATCATTGAAAGAATTCAAAATAGGGTTTCAAGAGACAAGGTTCTCAATACAGACGAACTCAACGGTATTTTACGCGCTGAAATCATCGGATTGCTTGCTGAAAACAACGCTAAATTTGATGCTCCAAATCCTTCCCCTCAAAATGATCCTTATGTAATAATGGTCGTAGGAGTCAATGGTGTTGGGAAGACCACTACC
>CANLAQ010000024.1 GCA_947488235.1 Flavobacteriales bacterium
CATTGCAGAATTCGGTTTTTTTGGTGTGGTTGTGTAAACACGTACGCACACTCCTTTTCGTTGAGGACATGAATCAAGCGCAGCAGATTTACTTTTCTTCACCACCGCAGTTCTTCCTTTGCGAACTAACTGTTGAATAGTTGGCATAAAATACTCTTAATTTGTAATAAATAAAAACTCCTCAAACGCACTTTGAGGGGTGCAAAGATACCACGATTTATTTAATACACAAGAGATTTTGAAAAAAAATATGCTTTTTTGACAAAAAAATGTGGAAAAAACTTTAAATCAATGATTTAAGCAAAGTTAAGTCCAAAAAAAATGCCCCTAAGGGCATTTAAAATTCCTAACTAAGCAGGATTATCTATATAGCGTTGCTTTAACTGCTTTAATTAAACGATCTACATTTGGCAAAGCTTCATCAATCAATGTTGGTGAAAATGCAAATGGAGTATCTGTTTGCGTTACGCGTTGTACGGGCGCATCTAAGTAATCAAAAGCATATCGTTGAAGGTGATATGCTATTTCTGAAGATATGGACGCTAAGGGCCAAGATTCTTCCAAAACAACACATCTATTTGTTTTCTTTATTGAGTTCACCACTGTTGCATAATCTAAAGGACGAATTGTTCGCAGGTCAATTATTTCAGCACTGATATTTTCTTTAGCTAAAAGTTCAGCGGCTTCAAAAGCAACCTTCATTATTTTACCAAAGGAAACTATAGTAACATCAGTTCCTTTTCTTTTCACCTCTGCTACACCAATAGGGATAATAAACTCTCCTTCCGGAACTTCTCCTTTATCACCATACATCTTTTCAGACTCCAAAAATACCACTGGATCTTCGTCGCGAATTGCAGCTTTGAGTAATCCTTTAGCATCGGCGGGGCAAGATGGAGTAATCACTTTTAGTCCTGGCACATGTGCATAGAAAGCTTCGAAACTTTGAGAATGAGTTGCGCCTAATTGACCAGCGGTACCATTTCCACCTCTAAAGACAATCGGACAATGATATTGTCCACCGGACATTTGCATCATTTTTGCCGCTGAATTTATGATCTGATCTGCCGCTAAAATCGCAAAATTCCAAGTCATAAACTCCACAATCGGTCTTAGACCATTCATGGAAGCACCAACAGCAATTCCCGCAAAACCTAATTCAGCAATTGGGGTGTCTATAACACGCTTTGGACCGAACTCATCAAGCATTCCTTGTGAAACCTTATAGGCTCCATTGTATTCTGCTACTTCTTCTCCTAAAAGAAACACACGCTCATCGCGTCTCATTTCTTCTGACATCGCTTCTCTAAGAGCTTCACGGAATTGTAATGTTTTCATATTATTTATTTGGAGTGCAAATTTAAACTTTATTGATTCAATTCAAAATTCTTAAGCAACCTTAAGTTTACTTAATTTAGAATTACCGAATTTTTGGCGGGCATATTCTATATCGACATGAAATGTTTTCTTTTTAGAAGAAGGTAATTCATACATAGCTTCCGTTAGAATAGCTTCGCAAATTGATCTTAAACCTCGGGCTCCAAGACTGAAAGACATTGCCTTTTCCACAATAAAATCAAAAACTTCTTTATCAAAGGTGAGTTTAATCCCATCAATTTCAAATAACTTAACAAATTGCTTTATAAGGGCATTTTTAGGTTCTGTTAAAATTCTTTTCATGGCCTCCAAACTTAATGGTTCAAGATAAGTAAGCACAGGGAATCGGCCAATTAATTCAGGAATTAGTCCAAAGCTTTTTAAATCTTCTGGAGAAATATGCTGCAATAAGTCCTCTTTATCATGATAATCTTCTTCTAAGGAAGAAAAACCAATAGTTTGACGATTAACACGATTAGCAATCAACTTTTCTATACCATCAAAAGCTCCTCCACAAATAAATAGAATATTTCTGGTGTCAATTTGAATCATTTTTTGATCAGGGTGTTTCCTTCCTCCTTGCGGCGGAACATTTACAGTTGCTCCTTCAAGAAGTTTTAGTAACGCTTGTTGCACGCCTTCACCAGAAACATCTCGAGTTATGGAAGGATTATCACTTTTTCTTGCAATCTTGTCTATTTCATCAATAAATACAATTCCTCTTTGTGCTAATTCAACATTGTAATCAGCGGCTTGAAGCAGACGAGATAAGATACTTTCCACATCCTCTCCAACATATCCAGCTTCAGTTAGCACCGTTGCATCTGCAATACAGAAAGGAACATCTAACATTTTAGCAATTGTTTTTGCCATTAATGTTTTTCCTGTACCTGTTCTACCCACCATTACAACATTAGATTTTTCAATTTCAACCTCTTCTTCACTTATGGTGTCTCCGAGTCGTTTGTAATGATTATAAACTGCAACTGAAAGAATTTTTTTGGCTGCTTCTTGTCCAATGATGTAATTATCCAGTTTACTTTTCAGCTCCATGGGCTTCATTACATTTTTAGTAATTGCAGCAACTTGAATCGTTTGTCCCGTCTTTTCTTCTTCTGCAACAATTTTAACTGCTTGTTTTGCGCAAGTATCACAGATGTGCCCAGAAACTCCAGCAATTAGAATTCCTACATTTTTTCTATCTGTTCCACAGAAAGAACAATGTGCATCATTTTTGGCCATTTTTAAAATTATTTAGGATTTCGAAGTAAGACCTCATCAACCATTCCATAATCTTTTGCTTCAGATGCGGTCATCCAATAATCACGGTCTGAATCAGCCCAAACTTTATCATAAGTTTGTTTAGAATGATACGCTAAAATATCGTACAATTCTTTCTTCAATTTTTGAATTTCTCTTGCAGTAATTTCAATATCAGAAGCTTGACCTTGCGCGCCTCCTAATGGTTGATGAATCATAACACGAGAATGTTTCAAGGCGCTGCGTTTACCTTCAGCACCAGCGCACAACAAAACAGCACCCATTGAAGCAGCTATTCCGGTACAAATTGTCGCAACATCAGGTCTAATGTACTGCATGGTATCATAAATACCCAATCCAGCATACACAGATCCACCCGGAGAATTCATATAAATTTGAATGTCTTTTTTAGGATCAACAGATTCCAAAAATAACAACTGAGCGTTAATTACATTAGCAACTTGATCGTTAATTCCTGTACCCAAAAATATGATTCTATCCATCATTAACCTAGAGAACACATCCATTTGAGTCATATTCATTGGGCGTTCTTCAATAATATAGGGGGTCATAGAAGACTCAATATAATGATCAACACTCATGCTGTTTAAACCTAGGTGTTTTGTAGCGTATTTCTTAAATTCATTATTATCGAACATATTTCAGTTTTTTTTATGAATTCCAAAATTAACCAATCTAGTGCATACCTTTGTCAAAATAGAAAGTAATTTTATATTTATTTATCTACAATTTAAATTGAACCCCAAGCAAATTAAAAATCAGCGCATAATAATCTCTCCACTTAACTGGGGAATGGGACATTTATCGCGTTGTATTCCATTGATAGAACAATTGCTTCAACAAGAAAATACTTGTTTTTTAGCCGCCGATCAACAGCATTTAAGTATTGCCATGCAATATTTCGGAAAGCGCATTGAATATATCCAATTGGATCCTTATCCCTTTAAATTTAACACCAAAGGATTTTCCATTAGCACTATTTTTCAGGAGTCTATTCCATTATGGAAAAATTATATTCAAGAAAATAAAACTTTAAGCTTTTTAATAAATGAACTTGAGATTTCGATCGTGATTTCTGATCATCGTTATGGGTTCTATTCCTCAAAATGCACGAGTATATTCATGACGCACCAGTGTCAATTACCCTTGAGTAGATTTGAGTTTCCATTTCAATGGATTCATAAATTTTTAATGCGTAAGTTCAACTATATTTGGATTGTTGACACACCAAATAATGATTTTGCAGGAGATTTATCACGCATAATACTTCCCAACTCCATTTACATTGGTTCCTTATCTCGATTTACACATTCCGAACAAAAAGAAAAAACTATTGATTGCCTATTATTAATCAGTGGACCAAAAGAATTTGCTAAAATTTGTTTAGATCATTTTTTACCTGAACTGGATAATTTTGAAAAGAAATTAATAATCGGTCCAAAAAGCATAATCCCCTATTTAACAGAAGTAGAATTAAAGTATTTTATTTCTAATGACGACTGGCAAGAGATCGATAAACACATAAGCAGGACAAAGTTGATCATGGGATTCTGTGGTTATTCAACCCTAATGGATATTGCTGCTTTAAAATGTAACTCAGAGCTCATTCCAACTCCTGGACAGGCAGAGCAAGAATACCTTTACAAGAAACAAAAAAGGCTCGATAAATCGAGCCTTTAAAATATTTTAATAATTATTAATTAATAGCAGCACTAAAAGAAGCGTCGCTCATTAATTTAATAAATTCTCTATCTCTACCTGCTTTAGATTTATAATCTGGATTTTTAGCAAAAGCTGATTTTAAAGAACTAACTACTGCATCTACACCAGCATTACTTCTCGCAGCAATAATTGCCTTAAGGTAATATCCATCTGCACTTTCCTTGTCTGCGCTTGCAGCTAATGTTTTACTTGCTTCATCTAACTTACCCGTAAGAACTTGAGCTAAGGCTTTATTGAAAGTTGCTTCAGTTCCAAGGCTTGAAATTGCAGCACTGTACTTTCCTTCTAAAATAGATATTACAGCGTTATTGTATGCCAACTGAGTTGTTTTATCTTTTACTTGAGAAAGTAACTTTTTAGCAAGAGCGCGATCGCCATTGGTCATTGCTACACCAGCAAGATTATTTTTTGTCAAACCGTTATCAGATATACTATTAGCCGTTTCTAAAGATTTCTTAGCATCAGGAACCATATTTTGAATATAGCGAACTGCACCTAGATTGTTGTGACCACGATGATCAGCAGGATAATTTGTTGCAGCTACAGCGTAAATTGCTGCTTTCTCGTTGATATTTTTCGTAAGATTTGCAGCTGTAAATAGTAACTCCTCAATAGTAAGGGAATTAGGATTAGAAACTGAAGCAGTTTTCAGTTCATCATCTGTTAATCCATTCTCAGTATAATTTACGGTAATAACAGCACGACGAATTTTAGGAAATACTTCTTTGTCTAATTGCGTATACGATTTACCAAGATTAATCATCTCCGTTTCGCGTTGTTTTGCATCTGTAGACATTTCCAAAATTCTAATAAATAAGTTTTTATCAGCTTCAGAAATTGAAGTTGTTCTCGCCAATTGATCTTTGAAACCAACAAAATCTTCTCCTAAACCATTAACTGAATACTTAGATGAGTCAGCATATTGCATCATCTTTGCTTTTTTCATTAAATCCATGAACGCTTTTCTTCCAGATTTAGAACGGTCAATAGAAAGACTGCTGTTTTTGTTTTCTTCTCCATCAGGAGAAGCGAAACCTTTCACATCAATTGAATTGATAACAATCTTAGGGTTAGATTGTGCCGCTACTACCCAAGCTACTAAATCAATAATATCCTTGTCCTTAATTTCATTAGCACGAACATCAGACTTTCCTTTTTCATAATTCATTTCTGCAGCAACAGATTTTTGAACGGAGCGTACTAACTTATCTTCTGCCATCAACATTCTAAATGCTGGTTGAACCAAAAGAGGTGTAATTACAGTTGCATCTGCGATTTTTGTTTCTGGAAGTGCATCTTTTTCCTTTACACCTTTATATATTTTTCCTGTTAATTTTAGATCCGCAGCTTCCATTGAAGGGTCATAAGCAATAACATCTTCAAATGTTGCAGTACCTCCTGCTTTAAATGCAATTGACTGTCCGTTAGCAGTTGCTTTTTCTCCTTGAATCGTCCAAGTATCTAATTTGGCTGTACCAAGAACAGGAGTGATTTCAACTTTTGCTTTTTTCTTAAGTCCTTTTGCAGGAACATTTACAGTTACTGCTACAGCAACACTGTCACCATGCATTTCTAATGGATTTGGAGCTACAGAGTATGTTACATCCTTCATTAAATCGCAACTTGTAATGCTAAGGCAAACAAGCATTGTTATTGAAAGATAAGTTAATTTCGTCAATTTCATAATGTTAATTTTAAGATAATCAAGACAAATGTATAAATATTAATCTGTAAAAATAAATGAATTAGTCGAAAATATCCTTTTTTGAATCTCTCTTGGTGGAAATTAAAAATAATCTATCTTCCATTGTTGTGATTTCATTTAGAGGAATATAGACAAAATCTCTTTCCGACCATCTCGGATGAGGAAGCACTAAATCCTCTGAATTTAAAACTACCTGATCATAAAAAATAATGTCAATATCTATGGTTCTATCTGAATAATTTTCTTTTGATTTTTCGCTTCGACCCAAGCGCGTTTCAATCGACTTTAAACTTTGCAATAATTCTAAGGGAGGTAGATCGGTGGAAATTCTAATGACATTATTTACAAAATCATTTTCCGATATAAAACCTTGCGGTTTTGAAAAGAAAGGACTTGAAACGACTTCGATCTTACCTACTTCACTGCTTATTAGATGAATGGCCTTATTAATATTGCTCATCTTATCGCCTAAATTACTGCCTAAGCTTAGATAAACATTATGAATTATTTTTTCCACTTTAAACTTTTAACCATTGACAATAAGTCTATTTTTAAATAATCTAGGGAAGGCCTTAGACTATCATAATTTGGCCGGCTATTCATCAATACTTCACCTCGAATGAAATTATGGGTAGAATCCGTTAAATAAAATTGAAAATTAGTTGCGACATTTCCTTTAAGCGTGAAGAAAGTGCCAAATAGTTGGTTGGCAGGATCAATAATTTGTTCAAAATCTATTTTATCGGCTTTAATTTTATGTTCATCAACCCTATCATTTGATATATTAATCAATTTAGCAAGAGAGTCCTTTCCTTCAAAAGATCTGTAAAACATAAACAAAGTACCATTCAAAGGTCCCAAGTCAATTTCTTGAGCGCATTGACCTTCTTGAATGTTTCCAGGAGCTTTTAAAGTAAAAATATCTGCTAAGTAGAAACTTGCATTGCAAGGAGATTGTTCAAGATGATAAGAATGATCGGGTAAGTTAATTCTCAAATATGTTGGAGGTTTTGGCACTAGATTATCTTCATTACAGGAGACCAAAACTGAGACTAAAAGGAATAAGATTGAAAAAACTTTCATTAATTTTTGATTTTTAATTTCACTTTAACCATTTTCACCCGTTTTTTATCAGAGGACTCTACGACCAATTTAATATCGCCTTGCATGTATGATTCGTTGTTTTTAGGGATTCGACCGGCCTTTTCTAAAATAAAACCACCGATTGTATCGGCATCTCCCTTTACTTGTTCAAAATCTTTACCATCTATTCCAATAATTTTATAAAGATCATTTAAGGCAGTTCGACCTTCAAAAACATAAGTTGTTTCATCCAGTTTTGTAAAAACAATCTCATCATCATCGAATTCATCAGTTATATCGCCAACTATTTCTTCAAGAATATCCTCAAGTGTAACGACACCGCTTGCTCCACCATATTCATCAACAACTATAGCAAGGTGCATTTTTTTATTTCGAAACTCTTGAAGCAAGTCATTTATCTTTTTATTTTCAGGAATAAAAAATGGTTTCCTCAACATCGAATGCCAATTAAAATCAATCTGCTCGGCTAAAAAGGGAAGTAAATCTTTGATGTAAAGTATCCCAATAACATTATCCGTTGTATCCTTAAAAACAGGAATTCGTGAATAACCTGACTTCAAAACAAAGGCAAGCACCTCTTTAAAATCAGATTCCTCATCAATTGCAGACATTTCAATTCTTGGTTTCATTATTTGACACGCTTCGGTGCGACCAAACTTGACAATTCCTTCAAATAATTTTTGTTCATCTTCGCTGGTAGAATCTTCTTTGGTAAGCGCAATGGCAAATTCCAATTCATCCGAAGAAATTTGTTCAGATTTTCGTCTTCCTTTACTAATGAAAGATGTACCGCTCACCAGCGCCCATTTAAGCCATGACATTGGCGGAGTCTTTCCCATTAATCTCAATGGAACGGCCATAATCTTGGCCACTTTTAACGCATTATTTGTAGCGTAAATTTTTGGTATTACTTCTCCAGTAATTAAAATAACAAAAGTAATTCCGAACACTTCCAATAAAAACCTAATCAATTCATTTCCTTTAGCAACAGGATAGAATTCGTCAAGGACAAAAGTGGATAAGATTACTATGGCCACAATTACAAAATTGTGTGTGATCAGCATTGAGGCAAGTAAATCTCTTGGTTTAGAAAGTAGATCAATAATAGTTTTGGATCGCAGGTTGTCTTCTGATTTCAGGGCGTCCTTCTCACTAGGTTTTAGCGAAAAAAAGGCAGATTCAGATCCCGACATGGTTGCAGAAATGAAAAGAAGCAGTAGAACGATTAATAAATAAATAATCGCTTGGTTGCTTAAGCCTGCTTGGGTAACACTCGTAAAGTCAAAACTGGGAGGTTCGGTACTCATCATCGCTATCAAAATGGGAGGTCATCTCCATCCTCTGGAGTTAAATTTGGTAGTATAGTTGGAGGACTCAATCTTTCTTCCTTCCTGTAAGGTTCAGCAGACTTTTCTTGATCTAATTTTGAAAGAATAGTCATTTCTTCACCAACTACTTCTGTATTATATCTAGTATTTCCTTCTTTATCTTGCCAGGATCTTTTTTTCAATTTACCTTCCACATAAATTTTAGATCCTTTGCGCAAATATTTTTCTGCTACCTCAGCTAAGCCACGCCAAAGGACAATATCATGCCAATCCGTGATCTCTTTTTTCTCGCCCGTTTGTTTATCTGTAAAGGACTCAGAGGTTGCAATTGAAAAGTTAGCCAATACCACCCCATTTTCCAAACGGCGGATTTCAGGATCTTTTCCAAGATTCCCAATTAGGATTACTTTATTAACACTACCGCTCATACAGACAAATATAAAAAATATTTAACTTCAAAATTATTTCTTTTTAAAGGATTTTTTTGCTCCTGTTTTTTGCGGCTGACTTTCAGCAATCGCCAAGCATGCCTCTAGTGTTAAATCAATAACAACCGCATCCTTAGGTAATTTGTAATTCAACTTGCCTATTTTTAAATATGCTCCATACTTTCCATTCAACAATTGAACATCCTCTCTTTCATCGAAAAGTTTAATTATTTTATTGGCATCATCAGTTTTCTTAATTTCTATTAACTCTAAAGCTCTTTCAAAGGTAATTGTCATTGGATCTTCTTCTTTTGGAATGGAAACAAATAATTTTCCAAGTTGAACATATGGTCCAAATCTTCCAACATTTGCTTTAACATCCTGTTCTTCCAATGTACCTAATGTCCGCGGCAACTTAAATAATTCCAATGATTCTTCTAGTGTAATAGTATTTATGGACTGATTTTTTTGAAGAGAAGCAAAAGTTGGCTTTTCACCATCAACTTGTTCGTCTCCTACTTGAACCATAGGGCCAAAACGACCCATTCTTGCAATAACTTTTCTTCCACTTACAGGATGAATTCCTAATTCCCTCTCCCCTGTTACGCGAGAAGAATGTTCTAATGTATTTTCAACTGAGGCGTGGAAAGGACTGTAAAATCCTTTAAGCATTTCAGTCCATTTGATATTACCAGCGGCAATTTCATCAAACTCAGCTTCAACTTTTGCAGTAAAATTATAATCTAAAATATTCTGGAAATTTTCATGCAAGAAACGCGTAACGAGTACACCAATATCTGTTGGTGAAAGACGATTTTTTTCTTTTCCTGTAGTTTCTGACTTCGTGATTTGATCTATATCAGAGCCCACTAGCGTTAATTCTTGATAATGGCGTAATTGACCTTCATTCTCTTTTTTCTCAACATAACCTCTTTTTTGGATCGTTGAAATTGTCGGAGCATAAGTTGAAGGTCTACCGATACCCAATTCTTCCAATTTTTTAACAAGGGAAGCTTCTGCGTATCGCGCCGGAGGTCTTGTAAATCTTTCTGTAGCCTTGATTTCGTTTGCAATTAATTTTTCGTTTTCGACAACCGCAGGAAGTAAGCCACTTTCATCTTCTTCACTTTCTTCAAGATTGGATGCTAAATAAACTTTTAAGAATCCATCAAACAATATAACCTCACCTTTTGCTTGAAAATGAAGATTGTCTTCAATGCCTCCAACGGTTATGGTAGTTCTTTCCAAACTTGCGTGCGCCATTTGACTTGAAATAGTGCGTTTCCAAATTAATTCGTACAATCTCTCTTCATCGCGATCCGCTGTAATTTCATTTTTTGAGAAGTCTGTTGGACGAATCGCTTCGTGAGCTTCTTGAGCTCCTGCAGATTTTGTAGTGTATTTCGCAAAGTGATAATAAGATTCACCGTAGCGACTTAAAATTTCATTTTTTGTTCCATTGATGGCTGTATCAGACAAATTCATAGAATCCGTTCTCATATAGGTGATATTTCCCGATTCATACAATCTTTGAGCAACACTCATGGTTTTACTTACTGAAAAACCAAGCTTAAGACTAGCTTCTTGCTGAAGGGTAGATGTCGTAAAAGGAGCAGAGGGAGATTTAGTAGCTGGCTTTTTTTGAATTTGTTCTACAAAAAAAGAACTAGCACTGCATTTCTCTAAAAGTGCTCGTGCATCGTCAATATTGGTGATTTGTTTATTCAATTCTGCTTTAAAACTTCCTTTATCTGCTTTAAAATTTCCAACAACCTTATAAAAGCCTGAAGAATTAAAAGCTTCGATTTCATCTTCCTTTTCAACTATTAACCTAACTGCTACTGATTGTACCCTACCTGCTGATAAACTAGGTCGAACTTTTTTCCAAAGCACTGGGGAAAGTTCAAATCCAACTATTCTATCTAGAATTCTTCTTGCTTGTTGCGCATCAACTAATTCCTTATTGATATGTCTCGGATGTTCAATTGCTTTTAGAATTGCGGTCTTAGTGATTTCATTAAAAGTGATTCTTCGCGTATCTTTTCCTTCCAATTCTAATGTCTCGTATAAATGCCAAGAAATCGCTTCTCCTTCGCGGTCCTCGTCCGTTGCTAGCCATACCACTTCGGCTGCCTTCGCTAATTTTTTTAATTCAGCTACTAAAGATTTTTTATCTGGTGTAACCTCGTAAAGCGGTTCAAAATTCTCGGCAATATTAACCGAAAGACCTTTTTTACCCAGGTCTCTAACATGACCATAACTAGATTTAACAACGAATTGATCTCCCAAATAACCTTCAATGGTTTTAGCTTTCGCAGGGGACTCAACAATTACAAGATTTTTTGCCATCATTCACAATTTTACGATACAAATGTAGTATGAATTCAATGCAACGCACCATAGTATATTCGAGATAATTTTTTTAGGTACTCCCTTAACCTATGGTTAAAGATAATTTTTGAATAAAAAAAATTAAAATAAAAATAATATTCAGCCAAATTGACATTTTTTAACGCTGACATTTTGACACCACTTTCTATTTCACTAATTTTGTACTTGAAAACGCCTGCAAAACAATGAAATTAGAAGGAGATATACACGATGAAAATCGTCAAGGAGAAGCGACTATCATAGCGAATACGCTCATGAAAAAGTCTACAAAAAAATTATATTTAGAAAGTTACGGCTGTCAAATGAACTTCTCGGATAGTGAAGTCGTTGCGTCAATACTATTAAAAGAAGGATATGAAACTACAAGAGATGCGGATGAAGCAGATGTTGTATTCATTAACACTTGTTCTATCAGAGAAAACGCAGAAACGAAAGTTAGGAATCGTTTAACTGAATTTAAAAGAAGGAAAGATAAAAATCCAGCTTTAGTGGTTGGAATATTGGGTTGCATGGCTGAGCGCCTAAAAAAATCATTATTAGAAGAAGAAAAACTAGTTGATCTAGTTGCTGGTCCAGACTCCTATCGAGATTTGCCAAATTTGATTGATGAAGTAGGAACTGGGCAGAAAGCTGTAAATGTATTATTGTCAAGAGATGAAACCTACGCAGATATTTCTCCTGTTCGATTGGACCAAGGAGGCATCGCAGCTTTCGTTACCATTACAAGAGGATGTGATAATATGTGTTCGTTTTGTGTAGTTCCTTTTACTAGAGGAAGAGAACGATCAAGGGATCCTAAGACGATAGTGGATGAATGCAAAGATTTATTTAATGCAGGATATAGAGAAGTCACGCTCCTTGGGCAAAATGTAGACAGTTATCGTTGGAATATCAGTGCGAAAGGAGAAATAAAAAATGAGCATGAGGCTACCACTAATTTCGCTCAGTTATTGGCGCTTGTTGCGGAGGTAAATCCAGATTTACGCGTTCGTTTCAGTACTTCACATCCGAAAGATATGACCAATGATGTTATTGAAACGATGGCTAAATATGAAAATATTTGTAATTACATTCATCTTCCAGTTCAATCAGGAAACACAGAGGTGCTGGCTAGAATGAATAGAGCATATACCAGAGAATGGTATTTAGATCGAATCGCTGCAATAAGAAATATACTTCCAGAATGCGCCATCTCAACAGACATCATTACGGGATTTTGCGATGAAACAGAGGAAGAACACCAAGACACATTAAGTTTAATGGATTTGGTTCAATACGATTTTGCTTATATGTTTAAGTATTCTGAGCGTCCAAAAACACTTGCAGAAAGAAGATTTGAGGATAATGTGCTTCCAGAAGTTAAAGGGCGACGCTTGGAAGAAATTATTGCCAAGCAACAAGAACGCGGATTGGTTTCCAACCAAAAACAAGTGGGTAAAATTGAAAAAGTATTGATTGAAGGGCCATCAAAAAGATCAGATGAGCATTTGTGCGGACGAACGAGTCGCAATGCGATGGTGATTTTTCCAAAAGAAAATTATTCCAAGGGACAATATGTGATGGTGAAAATTTTAGAATGCACCTCTGCAACCCTTTTTGGTGAAATTGTAAGCAGCAGTAAATAAAGAGACATGAACATTCAACAGATCAAACAGCGTTTTGGAATTATTGGAAATGCTCCTGCTTTGAACAGGTCAATTGAAGTTGCCATACAAGTTGCCCCTACAGACATCTCCGTGTTGGTTACAGGTGAAAGCGGAACGGGAAAAGAAATTATCCCTCAGGTTATTCATCATTTAAGTGCCCGAAAACACGGTGAATATATTGCTGTAAATTGTGGGGCAATTCCTGAAGGAACCATTGATTCAGAATTGTTTGGCCATGAAAAAGGATCTTTTACTGGAGCCAATGGCAGTCGCCAAGGATATTTTGAAGTGGCCAATGGAGGTACGATTTTTCTAGATGAAATTGCTGAATTACCCATGCAAACACAAGTGCGTTTATTGAGGGTTCTTGAAACAGGAGAGTTTATTCGGGTAGGAGCATCAAAAGCAATCAAAACTAATGTAAGAGTCGTTGCCGCAACCAACGAAAATATGCAAGCGGCAATCAGCAGCGGAAAATTTAGAGAAGATTTATATTACAGACTGAGTACCGTTCCTATTCAATTACCGGCTTTGCGGGAGCGGAATGAGGACATTCATTTGCTTTTCAGAAAGTTCGCTTTAGATTTTGCAGATAAATACAGAATGCCTGCAATTAAATTAACCGATGATGCAGTAGCCATTTTGATTCAATATACTTGGCCGGGTAATATTAGACAATTAAAAAATTTAGTAGAACAACTTTCCGTTATAGAGACAACGAGAGAGATAAATGCACAATTGCTTGCCAGTTATTTACCTAAAGTAAGTGAGAAATCACCCATGTTAATAAAAGAGGAGAGTAATGAATCCTTTTCTGAAAGGGAAATTATGTATAAATTTCTCTTTGAAATGAAAAAAGATCTGACGGAATTAAAAAAATTAGTAGTTGAATTACTTTCACAAGGAGGAAATGTAAATCTTAATTCTGATCAGGCAGACCTTGTAAATAGACTGTATTCAGATGTGAATGAACCTTTACCGCATTCATCACGAATCCTTCCTGTAGGGAAAAGCGATGCTAATATTGGATTTAGTCACAATAATGAAGCCTTCGAATCACATGTAGAATTCGAAGAATCCTTATCTTTAGAGGATCGAGAAAAAGAACTTATTCAAAAAGCGCTGGACAAGCATCGAGGGAAAAGGAAATACGCTGCGAGTGAATTAGGAATTTCTGAACGGACATTATATAGAAAGATTAAAGAATATAATCTTATTGATTTATGAAACATCTAATTGTTTTGTGTTTGATTTCATTGCTATCATCTTGTTGGCCTAGCAGTGTTGGATTTAAAGATACTGGTGGGATGCCCTCTGAGTGGCAATCTTTTCATTTAACCACTTTGAATATTAACGCTCCCAATTGCCCTCTCTATTTTGGTGCACAGATGTCTGAAAAGATTAAAGATGGCATTCAAAACAATACCCGCTTAAGTTTAGCAACTAAAAAAGAATTGGCCGAACTAAAGATTGAAGGCACAATCAATAGTTATCAAGTTAATCCAATTGCAATACAAAGTGGTGATAATGCTTCCAAAAATAGATTGACGATTAGTATCTTGTTTACAATCGATGCCAACAAACCAAAAGAAGAAACTTTTACTTTGAACAGTACAAGATTTGCGGATTTTGATTCAAAAACAAATTTATCTGAAGTTGAAGCCGAGTTATTGAATACCATAAGTGAACAAGTAGTTCAAGATGTGATTAATAAATTAATGAGTAATTGGTAATGCTGAATAAATCCAACATCAATTTACACCTGTTCTCGAGTGAAACACTTGACGATAAATTGACTTTAGAATTTAAAGAGTTGATCGCCATTTATCCTTACGCCTCTTCTTTTGCACTGGCTTATTTAAAAGGATTAAAGGCTAATGGCCATATTCAGTTAGAAGAAGAATTACGACAACATGCTTTCAAAATTTCAAATCGATTTATTCTTTATCAATTACTAAAAGAACCAATTGAAGAAGCAATAGAAGAAAAGGAGAAAGAAGATTTTTCAACTGAAATAAGTTCATTAATACCTGAAGAAGTAACTTCAGCAGAAGCAGAGACAATTGAGGAGCCAGTTCTCAAAACAGAAATTCCTTCCAATACAGCAATTGAAACTGAAGATGCCATTTCCACCTTAATCAATACCAGTGTAGCAGCCGCCCAATTCACAAAAGAACTTTTAGAAGACGAGGCACGACTCCTTAAAAAAGAAAAAATTGAAGAAGAGATCGCCAAAATTCAAACAACAGAAGAAGTTGAAATCAATACTATAGATATTTCACAAGAAAAATCATTCCTAGATTGGTTAAATACTGGAAGTATTTCATCTGCAAATAAGGTGGAAATTAAAAAACCTTCCCTTGATCCTGTTGAAAAACCGAAACGAGAATTTTTCTCTCCCATTAAAAAAGCAAAAGAGAGTATTGATGAAAATCGTACTCCCGTGAGTGAAACATTAGCTAAAATATTTGTCCTTCAAGGAAATTATCCTAAGGCAATATCAGTTTACGAGCAATTAATTTTGATTTTTCCCGAAAAAAAGAGTTTCTTTGCATCCCAAATAAGAAATATTACAAAAAACCTAAATAAATAGAAGATGGACATCCTGTTATCAATTTTAATTATCATCGCTAGTGTATTGTTAACCTTAGTAATTTTTGTTCAAAACCCTAAGGGTGGAGGATTAAGTACAGACTTTGGATCCGCTTCTCAATTGGGTGGTGTAAAAAAAACAAATGAATTTATAGATAAACTGACTTGGTCTTTAGCAGGTATTATAGTAGTTGCTAGTATTGTAATTACTATGCGTCAACCAAAAGCGATTTCCAATACGCAAAAACAAGGAACACAACAAGGTCAGGAAAAAAATCCACAAGGACAGAATCCACAAGATCAGAATAACGGAGGGAAAAAATAATCCTAAATAATTTTCCTTGACATAACAAGTATTTTAAATGTCAGTATGTCACGCATACTGACATTTTTATTTTAAGTCAAGTTAAAAAAATGCATATTTGTCGTAAGAATTCATTTGGTACAAAATTCGATGAAGTCAAATCACTAAAGATTAATAATTAATATATGTCAATAAATTTTAAACCTTTGGCGGATAGAGTTCTGATAGAACCAGCGCCAGCAGAACAAAAAACAGCGAGTGGAATTTTCATTCCAGATACAGCAAAAGAAAAACCATTAAAAGGTATTATTATTGCCGCAGGTCAGGGCAAAATAGACGAGCCGATGAGTGTTAAGGTTGGGGATACAGTTCTATTCGGGCAATATTCTGGAACAGAAATAAAAATTGAAGGTAAGACCTTCTTGATTATGAGAGAATCTGATATTTACGGTATATTTTAAAAAAGAAAAAAAATGGCAAAGGACATATTATTTGATGTTGAGGCAAGAGAGAAATTAAAAACAGGTGTTGATGCATTAGCAAATGCTGTTAAAGTAACCTTAGGTCCGAAAGGAAGAAATGTTGTAATTAGCAAGAAATTTGGTGCTCCACATGTAACGAAAGATGGTGTAACGGTTGCTAAGGAAATAGAATTAAAAGATCCTGTTGAAAATATGGGTGCTCAAATGGTAAAAGAAGTTGCTTCTAAAACTGCAGATATTGCTGGAGACGGAACGACTACTGCAACCGTATTGGCGCAAGCAATCATTACTGCTGGATTAAAAAATGTTGCCGCTGGAGCAAATCCAATGGATTTAAAAAGAGGAATAGACAAAGCAGTTGCTGAGGTAGTTAAGAACCTTAAAAAAATATCTCAAGAAGTTGGTTCAGACAACAGTAAGATTCAACAAATTGCGACGATTTCAGCCAATAATGATGAAGCAATAGGAAAGCTTATTGCTCAAGCGATGAAGGTGGTAGGTAATGATGGTGTAATTACAGTTGAAGAAGCAAAAGGAACAGAGACAGAAATGAAAACTGTTGAAGGTATGCAATTTGACAGAGGGTATTTATCTCCTTACTTTGTTACCAATGCTGATAAAATGATCACTGAAATGGAAAATCCATTAATTCTTATTTGCGAGAAAAAAATCTCAAGCATGAAAGAGTTAATGCCAATTTTAGAACCAGTTGTTCAAGCTGGAAAAGGTTTGCTTATTATCGCAGAAGATGTTGATGGCGAGGCCTTAGGTACTTTAGTAGTCAATAGACTTCGTGGATCTCTAAAAGTTGCTGCTGTTAAAGCGCCTGGTTTTGGTGATCGAAGAAAAGCAATGTTAGAAGATTTATCCATCTTAACAGGTGGACAAGTAATTTCTGAAGAACGCGGGATGATCTTAGAAAATGTAACTATGGATATGTTGGGTACTGCTCAAAAAATTGAAATAGATAAAGACAATACTACTATAATTAATGGCAAAGGAAGCAAAGCAGATATTAAATCTCGAGTTGCTCAAATTCGTGCTCAGATAGAAGCAAGTAGTTCAGATTATGATAAAGAAAAATTACAAGAACGCTTAGCAAAACTTGCAGGTGGAGTAGCTGTTTTATTTGTTGGTGCTCCAACAGAAATGGAAATGAAAGAGAAAAAGGACAGAGTTGATGATGCTTTGGCTGCAACACGCGCAGCTGTTGAAGAAGGAATTGTTCCTGGTGGTGGTGTTGCTTTAATTCGTGCGATTGAAACTTTAGACAAACTTAAAGGATTGAATGACGATGAAATGACTGGAATTGCAATTGTGAAAAGAGCGGCAGAAGAACCATTAAGACAAATTATTGCCAATGCAGGTGGTGAAGGAGCCGTAATTGTTCAGAAAGTAAAAGAAGGAAAAGATGATTTCGGATACAATGCAAGAACTGAAAAATATGAAAACTTATACAAGGCAGGTGTAATTGACCCTACCAAAGTTACGCGTATTGCAGTAGAAAATGCAGCTTCAATTGCTGCTATGCTATTAACAACTGAATGTGTTATTTCTGATCAACCAGAAGAAAACAATCCTGGTGCTGCAATGGGTGGCATGGGAGGTGGAATGCCTGGTATGATGTAAGACTATAGGGCTTTCGAGCCCTTTCTCGTTTCTTTCTTCCCGATCCGATCGGATAGTTAGAGACGGCACTATATAAAGAGCCATCGATCTATGATCGGTGGTTTTTTTTTAGCTATTTACCTCAATAAAAAACTCAGCGGTATAGACAAGCGCTTGGACCAATCCTTTTCATTGTGACCAGATTCTTCAAAAACTTTTGAAACCAAGTGACGATTATTGTACTTTTTTGATAAATAATTCAATAAGACTTTATGGTAAGGCGGATACCAACTGTCCAAATCTTTTCCCCCTCGATCTAAATAAATACAGTGATCACGCTGAGAAGGAAGTTTAAGTTGTAGATAATTGACAAACGGAATCATAATTTTATTTAGATGATCTTCTTGAAGCATATAACTATTTACCATGGGACCATGGAAAGATAAACAAGCAACACCTCCGAAAACTTCTGGATATTCGCACATTCCATACAAAGAAATCACAGCTCCCATACTCGAACCCATCATAAAAGTATGTTGCATGCCTTCTTTACACGATACTTCTTTCTGAACAGAGGGTATTAAGGTATCAACTATCCACTTAAGATAAGAATCACCCCTTAACTTTTCGTTCCATAATTTTCGCATATAAAAACCTGAAAATGCTGTGTCTAAATCAGCAGAAATAGCTTCCGGAAAAAACTCTGAATACCTATTTGCAGGGTCATTCCAAATTCCAACTACGATAAATGCTTGAACTTTATTGTCCTGAATTAAACTGCTGGAGACCTCATCTACGCGCCATTCTTGATGATTCCATGTTGCAGAAGAATCAAAAAGCATTTGACCATCATGCATATACACAACATCATATTTCTGTTCACTTGAATAATGCTCAGGAAGCCAAAGGTCGACATTTCTTGTACTTCCGTTTTTTTGAGCTTGGAAGGTACGCAAAGTTCCAGATCTCACCTGTGTATTTTGCATGCGAACAGAGTCGATTTTTAAGGTTTGACCCATCAATCCATTGATGAAAAAAATAAAGAAATAGAAACTTAAAAAATACTGTGTCATTTTCAGGCCAATAAACTATAAAAAACAAATATAATTCCTTTTATCCCCAAAGCAATGCTTATTTTTGCACTATAAAAATTGGATATGATGGATCGCCTTTTTAAACAAATATTTGCAATGCGCTATATTGCAATGGGACTCTTTGTTTTTCTTATTGCAATAGGTACAGCAACTTTTTTAGAATCACTTTATGGAATTCAAACGGCAAGAATCCTAGTGTATAATGCAACATGGTTTACGCTTTTACTGGTTTATTTATGTTTTGGATTGATTTCCAATATCATTAATTATCGCATGTTTCAAAGAGAAAAAATCGCAACCTTAAGTTTCCACCTTGCTTTTTTAATCATTATGATTGGAGCGGCCATTACCAGATATTATAGTTTTGAAGGGCAAATGATTATTCGTGAAGGTACTGCTGTAGATTTTATTCTCACCGGAGATCCACATTTATTGGTCTATGCAAGTGATGGTAAAAAAGACCAAACAGAAGTTTACAATCATTTTATGTCGCCAATAACCAATAATAATTTTGAACATGAAATGGCTTTTGGAAATAAGGTAATTGAAATCAATTATGTTGATTTTAAAAGTAGAGCCATAGATACCGTTATTATAGACAAGAATGAGAAAGGTGCCGTTTTAGATATCGTGGTGGGTGGTATGAAGTCCAATTATGTAGGAGAAAAGGAAATTTTTATGGCGGGGTCAATTCCTATTGCCTATAATGCTGATTTGAATCAATCTGGAGTAAAGATTAAAAAAAACGGTAGCGATTTTTTAATAAAAACAAATATTCCCTTGCGTTATTTGGCCATGACAGAGATGCAAAAGGCAAGACAAACTGGAGCACCAATTCCAGATAGTGCTTATACTCAGGTAGCATTAAACAAATGGGAGCCATTGAAAACCCGAACATTATATGAATCAGGCCAAGAGCAATTTGTTGTAAAACAGGTAATTCAGCATGCAAGCAAAACACTATATGAAACTGGAATTAAAAATAAAGGTGCCGATTATCTAACCGTTGAAGTGAAATGTGGTAAAAGCTCAAAAATAGTTCAGTTAGAAGGTGGCCTTGGTACACTTCCTGAACCTAAAAGAATTTCTTTGGACGGACTTTTAGTTCAATTAGAATATGGTTCCATTCGAATGCCTTTACCCTTCGCAGTGGGATGTAAAAATTTTACCTTAAAAACTTATCCTGGATCGGAATCTCCCTCTTCATTTGAAAGTGAAATTAGAATTATCGATAAGAAAAAGAATTACATCAGCGATCGCAAAGTTTTTATGAATAATGTTACCGATTACAGTGGGTTTCGATTTTTTCAATCAAGCTACGACTTAGACAATCCACAAACTCCAGAAAATGAGGAAGGAACAAGATTGAGTGTGAATCATGATTGGTTAGGAACCAATATTACCTATTTAGGTTATTTACTGATGGGAATTGGAATGATATTATCTCTGTTCTCTAGAACAGGAAGGTTTAAAGATTTGAATAAAAAATTAAGTATTCTAAAAAGTCAACGCGAAAAAATCGGAATATTTATTGCGCTATTTGCCTTATCTTTTACTGGTTATGCTCAAGAACATAGTCACAGTAGTGAAAGCAAAACCAATGCTATTTATCGTATAATTAATAAAGAGCATTCAGAGGAACTCGCTTCCCTTCTCATCCAAAACTATGAAGGACGCATTGTACCTTTTCATTCCTTGTGTGATGAATTGCTGAGAAAAGTTCATGGAGGAAAGACTTACAACGATTACAATGCAGTTCAGGCGGTTATTAGTATGCATATGTATCCTAATCATTGGATGAACGAAAAAGTAATTGCAATCCCAAGTGCATTAAGAGAGCGTTTGAAATTAGAGCCTTACGCTAGTACTATTGATTTAACAAGTAAAGATGGAAATTTTAAATGGCTAAAAGAATATAAGGTAGCGCATCAAAAATTAGAATCTAAGAGAGATGAATTTGATAAGAAATTAATCATATTGATTGATAGATTCGAGGTAATGAATTTGATTTTTACCTGGCAATACATGCGAATTATTCCAAAAACTGGCGACAAGAACAATAAATGGTTCATTCCAATGGATATGGAATTGATGAAAGTTGATTCCGTTTCATCACCTCAAACCTTGCAATACCTATCTGCAATTGATCAGGCTGCTAAAACTGGTTCCTATGGCGCTGCACAAGATTTACTAATTCAAATCAAAAAATTCCAACGAACCGCTGGAGCAGCTGTAGTGCCAAGTGAAGGGAAGGTGAAGATAGAGATCAGCTATAATAACATGGAAATATTCAAGAATACATGGAAGGTTTATCTTTATTCTGGAATTTTTCTATTACTTATCTTTTACTTGTCTGTGTTTTTTAAAATTGGATCTAAAATCACAAAGACTATTACTGTCATTAGAAAGGCGTTTTTCTACCTCTTATTATTAATCTTTATTTACCACGGCGCAGGACTTGGCATGAGATGGTATATTTCTGGTCATGCACCTTGGAGTAATGGTTATGAAGCGGTGATTTTCATTGCATGGGTAACAATGCTTGCAGGATTTCTTTTTTCAAAAAAGAACGAAATTGTATTGCCAGGAACGGCAATATTAGCGGCTATGATGATCATTGTTAGCGAAATGAATTTACTAAATCCACAAATCACTCCATTAGTACCCGTATTAAAATCATACTGGCTCATGATTCATGTTGCAATTATTACTGGAAGTTATGGGTTTTTGGGCTTGGCCTGTATTTTAGGCTTACTGAACCTAGTTCTATATATTTTTAGAGGGGACACCAATGGTAAAGTAGTAACACGAAACATTTCAGAATTAACTTACATTTCAGAAATGACCATGACAATTGGAGTCTTTATGTTAACCGTAGGAACATTTTTAGGCGGTGTTTGGGCCAATGAATCATGGGGGAGATATTGGGGATGGGATCCAAAAGAAACTTGGGCATTAGTCTCCGTATTGGTTTATGCGATCATTCTACATTTGCGCTATATTCCCGGTTTAAAAAGTAAATTCGTTTTTAATGTGGTATCTTTTTGGGGATATTCAGCGATCTTATTTACCTTTTTCGGGGTCAATTTCATGTTGGTAGGACTACATTCCTATGCGCAGGGAGATGGCTTGGGTAAATTTCCTGGATGGCTTACCTTATTGATCATTTTCTTTGTTTTATTTACAGCTTTAGCTGCAATTATGAACCGTAAATACAAGAACAAAAACACCTCTAACAAAGCGCCACTTGAAGCCTGAAAATATACTGTACGAAGACAACCATGTAATTGTGGTAAATAAAATGCCCTCTGAAATTGTTCAAGGGGATAAAACGGGAGATGCAACACTTCCGGATGCAATAAAAGCATATTTAAAGGAAAAATACAACAAACCGGGTAATGTTTTCTGTGGGGTAATTCACCGATTAGACCGACCAACAAGCGGTGCTGTAGTTTTTGCGAAGACCAGTAAAGGCTTGGAGCGCTTGAATGCTCAATTTAGAGAAAAGGATACGCACAAAGTGTATTGGGCGATTGTAGATAAGTTACCTGCTGAAAAAAATGGTGAACTTGTTCACTACTTGAAAAAGAATGAAAAGCAAAACAAAAGTTATATCTCTACTGCAAAAACTCTTGGTGCTAAGGAAGCAAAATTATCGTATCGGTGGATTAAATCTTCAGATAATTATCACCTATTAGAAGTACATTTGGAAACGGGCAGACACCACCAAATCAGGGCGCAATTGTCAAGTATTGGATGTATTATTAAAGGAGATTTGAAATATGGTGCTAAGCGCTCTAATCCTGACGGATCGATTTGTTTGCATGCACGAGAGTTATCTTTTAATCATCCTACCAATCAAGAACCGATTACGGTAATTGCTCCTGTACCACAGGATCCTATCTGGCAATTTTTTGAGCAATAAAAAAGGCCGTTTTTTCAAACGACCTTCAGTATTATTAAATATTGATTAGTTTCCTGTTGGAGCACCTGATGTATTCACTGGAGCACCACCTTCTGGAGCTGGACCAACTTCACCTTTAATACGAATAATCATATCTGGGCTATTGATAGCATTAGAAGTAATAGTTACGCTTTTATTGATTGGGCCTGGACGCTTGGTGTCATACTTCACACGAATAGCTCCTTTTGCTCCTGGAGCAATTGGTTCTTTCGGCCACTCAGGCACTGTACATCCACATGAACCTTTAGCATTTGAAATAATCAATGGCTCATTACCCGTGTTTTTAAATTCAAATGAACAATAAGGATCACCATCATATTTGATGTTTCCATAATCATGAACTTCTTTAGAGAATTCGATTTTTGCTCCTTTATCAATTTGAGCAGATACAGTGTTCATCGCTAATGAAGCAACAAACAACAAGCTAAAGCTTAAAAATAATTTTTTCATAGTTGTGTTTTTTTTATCAAATGTACATTCAAATTTTCGACAATAAAAAAATTAACATAACATTAACAGCGAAGAATTTCTATACTATCTTGAAAGTGGGGCAGATTGAAAGTCAATATATTCAAATAATGTCATGTCTATATGCTTTAAACGCTCCAATACATCCTTTCTTTTCTCCTGTGTTATTGTAGGTTCTTTCAGCAATAGATTGTAATATTTTCGAATTTGGGCAGTATCTCTTGGAGTAATCATGATATCATAAGTAGATGCCATACTTTCAATAATAAAATCACGATTCTTAAATTTCGGAAAAGAATTAAGTAAAGTATCCCCATAAGCAAGGGCCTTCTGGTGCGCATTTAAATCAGAATATTTAATATGCACTTTCATCAAACAAGTTGCAGCATAATCTTCTTTTGGATACGCGTGATAAAATGCCACCAAGCGGTTTATTAATTCAATATTTGTCAAGCTTGGAATTTTATTTGCCTGAGCAGGATCTCGCTGAAGGGACATAATGGAATCCTCCATATCTGTTATTGATTTTATCAATGCTTCATGATCTTTTGAATTGGCTGTATCAGAAGAATTGCAAGCTGCTAAAAACATCCCTAAAGAAAGAAAGCTGTAATAAAATAATTGTTTCATAATAGTTTGGTTTTCTTATTCGTGTTAAATTTCATTTTATAATCTACTTCAATCGCTCCTATCGAGATATTTGATAATCTTTTTTGAATCAATTTCTTTTTTAGAGGCGTTAATTTATCTGTGAACAGCACCCCTTCCAAATGATCATATTCATGTTGAATAATCCGTGCAGCATACCCGTCAAACCTTTCTTCATGAAAATTCCAATTTTCATCATAATAGGTGAGCAATATGGTATCGCGACGGTATACATTTTCACGAATTTTCGGTATGGACAAACATCCTTCTTGAAAGGACCACATATCACCTGTCTCTTCCTCAATAATTGGATTAATGATTACCTTTTTAAAATTTTCAATTCCTGCAGCTTTTGGGTCTGGTTCTTCCCCTTCCTCATCAGCAAAAGGAGCTCCATCGACTATAAATAATCGAATCCCTAATCCAATTTGTGGAGCAGCTAGTCCAACACCTTTTGCTTTATACATGGTTTCAAACATGTTAGCAATAAGGATTGTCAATTCGGGATAAGAAGCCTCTATTTCAGTGGCTACCTTTTTTAAAACCGGATCGCCATAAGCGACAATTGGCAAAATCATTGTTTACTTTTTTAAAGACAAAATTAAGCATAGATATTTAAAATCACACACCAGCGAGGTAATCTTGTAGAATTAAAGTTGCGCTTATAGTATCCACCAGACCCTTATCCTTTTTATGTTTGGCTTTTCCACCTTGATGAATAACTTGCATGGCTCTTTGAGAAGTATAGCGTTCGTCTTGTAAAATCACCTCAGCACCAACAAATTGTTTTTCAAGTGCTTCTTTTAACAATCTTACATTTTCAGTGATATGTGTATCTGTACCGTCAACTGAAGTGGGGAAACCTAAAACAATGGTAGTGATATTATTTTTAGCAAAAAGTTGAATGAGATAAGTCATTAGAGTGTCAGAAGCAACTGCAGTAAGTGGACTTGCAATAATCCGATGGTCATCAGTCAAGGCAAGGCCAGTTCTTTTCAATCCAAAATCTATTCCAAGTGCTTTAGTCATGGTGCAAAGGTAAGGAAGAGAATAAAACAATCTAATTATTAGATTTAATTAATGTGATATGATCCTTGAAATGTTAACTAAAATTGAGAAAAAACTCCTTGATTTTTCAATTGAGTGCGCGTACTTTTACACTTAAAATACAAGCGCGAAAATTCAAACAAAAATATGGGTAACTTTGAATCCCAAAAGCCGTATTAAAATATATTATCAAAAATAAAATATGCGTCGAATATCCTATTTATTGTTTTTATTGGTTATTTGTACAAGTGCCTGTACCAACAAAGACGAAACCCTACTCGACCCAAGCACCGATATTCCAACAACGCAAAAAAACATTTCCGCTTTCAATGGTCAAGAAAAATTTGATAAAGCAGTTAATTTTCTAGATTCAGCTGAACATCCATTAGCTTTCAGTAGTTTGAATTATGCAAATGATTTAGGAATTAGTAAAAAGATCTCTGGATTTGGAAATCAAAATGGAGACATTATCAAATTGCAACAAGAAACCACCTACCCAAGTGGACAAGCAGAAACAATAAGTTATTATTTTGGTCCCAATGGGATGATCTGTGCCAATAGGCATTTTGTTCATTTTGCTGAAAAAACCAGCTTTTGTATGGACACAAAGTCTTATTTTGATAAAAATGGAGCTGTAATTTATACTTGTAAACGACAAAGTGACAATGAAGAAAAATTACTGCAATTACCATTTACGAGTACCGAAAAAAAGGCATTTAGCGTCTTGAATGCCATGGAGATATTGAATCAAAAAGGCAAATACGAAACGCGTTTGCAAGGTTTTATGGAGGCTGAGTCGAAACAATTTATCATTGTGGGTACCAAATATTATAATTCTGCGATTGCCTATGATCCGGAGAATAAATTAATTAAAGAATTAAATAATAAAGGAGAAAGTGCCTTACAAACCTTATTAAAAGTGAATTTTACTGAAGTGAGAGAATCCAATGGGTTTACCTATCAAGGCTTACTTGAAATAAAAATAGTCCCTGAAAAATGATAACATTTCTACCCATACAAAACATGAAAAAAATCAAATTGCTACTTCTTTTTATAACTTTCGTTATTCTGGGCGCGTCATCTAATATTTTTGCTCAAAAGATGCAATTAAACGGAATCATATATGATACAAGTGGAAGCACTCCCATCAAGAATGCTAGTATTACTGCAGTAAGAATTAAAGATTCACTATTACTGAAATTCACCCACAGTAATGAAGATGGCACCTTTGAAATTGGCGGATTTGTATTGGATACTTTTTCTCTATTGATAGAACATCCTAGTTATGACACCAGAACCATTTACATTTTCGGAAATGCATCTAACGCAACGCTTGATTTAAAGGGTATTCGATTGGGATTCAAGACCAAAGAATTTGAAGAAGTTATGATTTATGCCAATAAGAATCCTATATATTATAACGGAGATACTTTAGTTTATGTAGCCGATTCCTTTAAGGTTGCAGAGAATGCAGTTGTCGAAGATTTATTAAAAAAACTTCCCGGAATTAAAATTGATGATCAAGGAAAAATTACATCACAAGGAAGGGAAATTAGCCAAGTACTTGTAGATGGAGATGAGTTTTTTGGGACAGATCCAACCATTGCGACAAAAAACCTTGGGGCAAAAGGCATTGCATCTGTTCAAGTATATGAAAAGACAAATGAAAACGGAAAGATAGGAGAAGACGAGAAAATCCAAGTCATGGACTTAAAATTAAAAGACAGTGCAAAAAAAGGATATTTCGGCAAGATCTCAGGGGCTTCTGACCTTGGATTAATCAGTAAAAACGGCTTCTATGAGAGCGAATTGCTTTTTAATAAATTCAATAAAAAACAAAAAATATCAGTTTTTGCCTTAGGATCCAACACACCAAGGTCAAACTTTGGATGGGGAGACATGAGTAAATTCGGCTTAGAAAATGAAAGAGAAAACAGTGGGATGAGCATGTGGGATCAAAGTTCACAAAAAAATACGAGTGGTGTTCCACAAACATTAAAAGCTGGATTGTATTATAGTGATCGATTCGGGAAAACAGGAAAAGTTGGATTGAATTATTCTTATTATGACAATAGACTTAAAGCAGCTCAAAGTAGTTTGTCTCAATATTTCTTGGCCGATTCAAGTTATTACACTAAAGATTCGTCCTACAATCAATCCATCAATCAATCGCATCGCATCAATGCTAACATAAGCAGTAACCTGGATTCACTGACTTATTTTGAACTTAAACCTAGTGTTCAAATTGATGCAGCCAATACCAATAATTATAGTGTCGCTAAATACCTTGGTGAGGATCTGGTTCAAACTTTTGAAACTCAAATAAACAATACCAATATTTCGAAAGGAACCACTTTAAGAAATGAAGCAACACTTAGAAGAAGATTTAAAAAACCAGTTCGAGAAATTGAATTAAAATATATAGTGAATACAGTTTCAAATAAAAGTGATGGAAACTTAGCTACTAATTCTTATTTCAGCAATGATACCCTTACCATTGATCAAAAGAAAATAAACAATAATTCCACTTTCAATCATTATGGAATTCTATCGTACACAGAACCCATTTCAAAAAATTGGAAAGCACAAATTGAATACCTTTTTGAGCTTGGGGGATCAAAGCAAGACAAACAAACATTTAACCGAGGATTAGATGGTAACTATTCAGAAAGTGTATTTTATTTAACCAACCAATTTGACAATTCAAGGATACAGCATAAAGGAACGGCTATCCTTATTTATGAGGCGAGTGCGCATAGAATTTCGGGTGGATTAGGACTTAGATCTATCAATATTGATAACAAGAATTTAGTAACAGATACTACTATTCATCAATCCTTCACCAATCTACTTCCTCGATTTAGTTACCAATTCAAACCGAGCATGAGTAAAAGACTTGAATTTAATTACACCACCAATTCAAGTCAACCCTCTATTACAGATTTACAACCTGTGCCCGACAATACCAATCCAAATAGAATCAAACAGGGAAATCCAAATTTAAAACCCAACTATGTACACAATTTGCGTTTTAATTTTAACTCCTGGCAAGCCATGTCGGGAAGGTATATTTGGTCTGGAATGAATGCTAGTTTAACAAACAATGCCTTTGCGACATCAACAGATTACGATTCATTTGGCCGAACCACTTCACAAACCATCAATGTTGATGGAAATGTATTTGCAAATGTTTTCGCGGGATGTGGATATCCAGTTTTAAACAGAAAATTAGAATTTAATCCTAATATGAATGCCTCTTACAATCGATACACCAACTTGGTTAATAATCAAGCGAATGTTACCCAAAACACGGCGGTAAGTGGTGGATTAGATGTAGAAATAAAATTAGATTCCTTAGAAATCACTTTCAGCCAATTCTATAGTTTTAACAGTCCGGTGAGTTCTTTATCTTCAGCTTCAAGCACTCCTTATTCTTCTCAGAAATACAGTGTTGACTTTAAATGGACTTTACCACAAAACTTCATTATAAAATGGGACGCTAGTTACTCGATTAATTCTCAGCGTGCCAATGGGTACAATAAAAACTTATTTATTATTAATGCAGAAATCAGTCGCTCCTTTTCGTCGAATAGAAATATTATTTTGGCGCTTACTGCAAATGATATTTTAAATCAAAATATTAATGTTCAGCGACAATTAAATGGAAATGTCATCACTGATAATTTCACCAAAATTATTTCCAGATATTTCTTGATAAAGCTTACTTACAAATTCAATAATAATAAAACAAAAGAAGATGATTTCAATGGTTGGCATTAAGCGACTCCTATTTATTCTGCTCTTTATTTCGCAATCTATTTCTTGGGGTCAAACCTACTCCACTGGAAAGATTACCTATGAAAGGCGGACCAATTTAATGAAACGGTTCAATGATCCGCGGATGAAGAGATTTGTCAACGAGGACAATAAAATAAAAACGGAAGAATTTATTTTGTACTTCAATGATACTATTTCTTATTTCAACCCAGTGCCCTCTAATGCGCCTGATGAAATGTCATGGATGACTACGAAAAATCAATATTATCAGTTTGTCAAGAGGGAAAAACAATTGTCTATTTTATCATTATTCGGTCAAAATATTTACATCGGCGATTCTTTAGCAGAAAGAAAATGGCAAATTACGGATAGCAAAAGAGATATAAGTGGTTACAATTGTAGAAAAGCAATCTATCAAAAAAATGATTCTACTAGAATCTATGCATGGTATACCAGTGCCCTTATTCCTTCTGTTGGTCCGGAAGGGTTTGGTGGACTACCAGGCGTCATTCTTGGAATTGCTACCGAAGATGGGGGTGTTATTTATTTTGCCAAAAAAGTAGAAATGTTAAGCGAATTAGATCCAGCGCAAATCACGCCCTCTTATGGTAAAAACAAAGTGTACAGCATGCTTGAATTTAAGACTAAGATTGAAAAAGAATATGCCAATACCCCTTGGGGAAAAAGAGTTTTTGAAGATTTATTTAGGTGGTTGTAACTACAATTAAACGAAAAAAATGAAAGGAATAATTCTAGCCGGAGGATCAGGAACACGCTTACACCCACTGACACTTGCAGTGAGTAAACAGCTGATGCCTATCTATGATAAGCCAATGATCTATTACCCACTATCCATACTTATGAGTGCTGGAATTCGAGAAATTCTAATCATTTCCACTCCACATGATCTTCCTCAATTTGAGAAATTATTAGGCGATGGAAGTGTCTTAGGATGCTCATTTTCTTATGCAGTTCAAGAAGTTCCGAACGGACTAGCGCAAGCATTTGTAATAGGTGCTGATTTTATTGGAAAAGACAAAGTAGCATTAGTACTTGGTGATAATATTTTTTATGGTGTTGGTATGGACGCCTTACTTAAGGAAAACAACAATCCTACAGGTGGCGTCGTATATGCCTACCATGTAAGTGATCCGGAAAGATATGGTGTAGTGTCTTTTGATGAAGAAATGAAAGCAATATCAATAGAAGAAAAACCTAAGAATCCAAAATCAAATTATGCAGTTCCAGGATTGTACTTTTATGATAACTCAGTGATTGAGATCGCTAAAAATTTAGCGCCTTCAGCAAGGGGAGAATATGAAATAACAGATATAAATGCTGCGTATCTAAAAATGGGGAAATTAAAAGTAGCCGTACTAGATAGAGGCACTGCTTGGTTAGACACGGGAACCTTTGCTTCATTAATGCAAGCAGGACAATTTGTTCAAGTGATTGAGGAAAGACAAGGATTAAAAATTGGATGCATTGAAGAAGTAGCTTATCGAAATGGATTCATAACTAAGGAACAACTAAAAACTATTGCGGAACCCCTAATAAAAAGTGGTTATGGGAACTATTTATTGAATCTGATTAAACGAAAATGAAATTTTTAAAAGAACACACCCTATACATTGAAAGTGAATTGGAGCGTTTCCAATTACCTGAAAACCCAGGTAACTTATACAACCCACTCCGCTATTTCTTAAATATTGGTGGAAAAAGAATTAGGCCAGTTTTGACCCTTATGGCGGCTGAATTATTTGGGAATAATCCTGATAAAGTGAAAGACGCAGCATTGTCGATTGAACTATTCCATAATTTCACCTTACTGCATGATGACATCATGGATCAAGCACCGTTGAGAAGAGGGAAAGAAACCGTTCATGAAAAATACGATACTAATATTGCGATACTTGCAGGCGATGTAATGTTCGTTAAAGCAATTCAAGCCCTTGCCAAACAAGATGCAGAACACCTACCCCAACTGCTTCAACTTTTCAATCAAACTGCTATTGAAGTATGTGAAGGGCAACAATATGATATGGATTTTGAATCCAAAGATAATGTTGGGACAGAGGCCTATTTGGAGATGATTCGACTAAAGACTTCCGTATTATTAGGCTGCGCTTTGCAATTTGGTGGCATCTGTAGTGGGACAAATGAAAAAAATCAAAAACTACTCTACGACTTTGGAATAAATTTAGGAATGGCATTTCAAATTCAAGATGATATATTAGATTTATTTGGAGATCCAGAATTGGTTGGTAAGCAAGTTGGAGGAGATATCTTAGCACAGAAGAAAACCATCTTATCTATACTCGCTCAAGAAAAAGGGGTGAAGGATAAAAGCGATGCTTTTGAGAAAATTAAATTAATTCAGGACCCTAAAGAAAAAATTAAACAAGCACAAGACCTCTTCATTAGTTGGGATATATTAAATCAATGCAGCGCATTACAAGAAGATTATTTACAAAAAGCAATTGCAAATTTAGAATCAATTGAAACTTTAGGAAATAAGGATAATTTCATCGAACTATCAAATTATCTTTTCCATAGAACACATTAAGTATTAAATTTTTGTTATTTGAATATGTTTATATTATCTTCGCTTTGAAAATCAATTAAACTATTATTATGAAAAAAATGTACGCTTGTTTATTCGGTATTCTTGCAACTGGATTAGTTTTTGGTCAAAAAACGACTACTAGCCCAATGAACGGTAAGAAATACCAACTTTTAGATGAAAAATCTAAAAAAGAAATCATTACAGAATCAAAAGGAATTACCATTTGGTCGAATGATTTTTCTACTCCATCGGATTGGACAACTTCTAATGATCCTAACGGTACTCCAGCCCACACAAGTGGAGATTGGGCAATTACAACCAACTTAACTGCAATCCCGGTTGCTGCATTAACTCCAGCTGCATTTACTTCAGCTGCAAATGGTTATGCCTTAATCAATTCAGATGCTGCGGGTGGAACTGCATTTCAAAATGCAAAGATTGTAACTACCGCAAGTATCGACTTGTCAACACAACCTTTAGTTGTTATTAACTTCCAACAATCACACAGAAGATATGCTGAGTCTACTTATGTAGTTTATAGTATTGATGGTGGAACTACTTGGAATGAAATTGAAGTAAATGCTGGAATGACAGTAAATACGAATACTACCAATCCTGCTACCGTTCAGGTAAACTTGTCCGCACAAATCGGTGGACAGGCTAATGTTAAAATTGGATTCAAATACACTGGTAATTGGGACTGGTTTTGGGCAGTTGATAATGTGAAATTAATGACGCCAGATGATTATGATTTAGGTATTGCTGGTGCATACTGGGGATCAACAGGTTTCTGGGGAGCAAGACTTCCTTACTACCAAATTCCAAGTGCTCAAGTTACTGCTATTGACTTCTCAGGTGTTATTGCTAACCTTGGTGCTTTAAGTCAAGACGCTACTTTTGGAGCAACTGTTGGTACTTATGTTGGATCTTCTGCAGCTACAACTATCGTTGCTGGTGCATCTGATACTTTAAATTGTACTGCTGCATTTACTCCTGCTGCAACCATTGCTAGCTATACAGTTAATTTGGGTGTTACTTCTCCAGCAGTTGATGCTGTACCTGCTAACAACACTATTGCAAATGCTGCAACGATTGCTGTAAATCAAAAAATTTACGCGCGTGACAATGGTACCATCGGTGGTGGATCTTACAACCAAGGAATGGGATTTGAAGTAGGTAACATTTTTGATATGTTTGCCACTGCAAATATCACAGCGATTGATGTTACTGTTGCTGCTACAGCTGTTGCAGGAGCGCAAGTATATGCTAAATTGTATTCTATTGATCCAACTACTGGTGATTTTGTATTTGTTGATGAATCAAATGCTTTTACTTTAACTGCTGCTAATTTAGGAACAAACATTACTTTCCCATTATTAGGAGGAGCAGCTACATTAAATGCAGGTGAGTCTTATTTAGTAGTTGCTGGTTCAAACGGTGATGGTGGTTTATCAAATGATTTAGTAGTTGGAACTGCGGGTGTATCTGAAGCTCAAACTTCTTATTACTTAGACCTAACAGATAATACTTGGTACTATACTACTTCTACACCAATGGTAAGAATGAATTTCTCTGCTGCTGGAATCAATGAAAACAACGCGAACTTTGGATTGAATGTTTATCCAAATCCTGCTGCTAATGAAACTAATGTAACAATCACTGCAGAAAATGCTTCTGTTGCTGTTGTGTTAACAGATGTTTCAGGTAAAGTTGTTTATTCTAATAACTTAGGTACAGTAAACGGTACGAAGAATTTAAATATTAATACAGCAAATTTCGCAAATGGAATTTACATGGTTAATGTTACTTCTAACGGAACTTTAACTACTCAAAAATTAGTGGTAAGAAACTAATCTTCCATCACTATTAAAAAGGACCTTCGGGTCCTTTTTTTTTGCCAAATTTTTCAAAACACTCTTTTACAAAAAGAAATATTTGTATATTACAAGCTAATAAACTAAAATAATTATGAAAAATACTTACCTATTAGCCTTTTTAATCTTAAGTAGCTGTTACTCTTTCGCACAAAAAAAGATGACTGATATTGCTGCTCAGAAAAAAAACATTGTTGTATCCAACTCGGTTACTTCTAGCAAACAAGAAAACTCCAAAGGAATTACCATTTGGCAGAATGATTTTTCAAATTCTAATGATTGGGCATACGACAATACCTCTTCCCCATATTTAGATTGGACTATCACAACAGCGGCAGACACTATCCCGGTGCCGGCTTTAAGCCCTGCATTGTTTACCTCTGTTGGAAATGGATTTGCTTTTATAAATTCAGATGCTCAAGGTCAAAATGGTGCTCAAAACTCCAACATGACCTATACAGGTACAATCAATTGTACAGGATATGCGAATGTAAGTCTGGTATTTGAACAACAATACAGAACTTATTTAGATACTCGAATCATGAGAATTAGTAATGATGGTGGATTGACATGGACTGATTTCATCGTAACAGACGGGACAGAACCAACTGCACAGAACTCTAATAATCCCGATGTTTTTTCCATTAACATTTCATCCGTTGCAGGAAATCAAGCTAATGTTAAAGTACAAATCAACTACCAAGGAAATTGGGGTTGGTATTGGGCGGTTGATGATATTAAAATTGTTGAAACAGACAATTACGATTTAAAACTACAAACAACTGCTTGGGGAACTGATGGAGCATTTGGTGCTAGACTGCCTTATTACCAAGTTCCAATTGCACAAATTGCTCCGATTAATTTTGGAGGTGTAGCTAAAAACATTGGTGTTCAAGACATCAGTGACGCGACCTTTGGTGCAGTGATCAATGGCGTTTATACAGGAACATCTGCACCTACATTCATCGCTGCTTCTAGTTTAGATACTTTATGGTGTGCTTCAACATTTACTCCTCCTGCAGCAAGTGCAATTCATGCTGTAGAATTAGGTGTGATGTCAAGTCAAACAGAACCAGACATGACCAATAATACTATGCCCAACATTAATATTGATGTAAATAATAATATTTATGCAAGAGACAAGGGAACTATATTAGGTGGTATTGGAAATGCAGGAGAAGGATATGAAGTAGGAAATATGTTTGACATATTTTCACAAGCAACTCTAAAAGGAATTGATGCCTATATTCATCCTACAGCAGCAGTTGGAGGAGAAATATTTGTGAAATTGTATTACAATAATGTTGTCACAGGCGTATTTGATTTTTTAGATGAATCTTTACCTTATATTATCACTACGGCTGATTTAGGTCAAAAAATTACTTTAACATTACAAATTCCACAGACTTTAGTGGCGAATGAATCTTATTTGGCAATGGTAGGTTCATATGGTGATGGAGGTGTGAGTAATGATTTAATTACAGCAACATCTGGATCTTCTGCACCACAAACTGCTTTTTATTATGATTACACAGACCAAACTTGGTACTACACCTCTTCATCACCAATGGTGCGTATGAATTTTGATCCTTACTTAGGATTAAATGAAAATACTACTGAATCCGAATTTAGTATTTATCCAAATCCAAGCAACAATCTTGTCAACATTCAATTTAAAAATGAAAATGACGGCATGATCTACATCAAGAATATTGCAGGACAAGTGGTGAAAACATTGAAAGTTAATGGTTTGAATACCCATATTTCAACCCAAGACTTAAGCGCTGGAACTTATTTGATCACTTGGATAAGCAAGGGTAAAACAAGCACAAGCAAGTTAGTGATCCAACATTAAAAAATAGAACTATCATTTATAAACCCTGGAGGAAACTCCGGGGTTTTTATATTTGAGAGAAATCGTTTACAGCATGATGCCAGGTTGCAAAATTTCCAGGGCGAACCAATTGAATAGTATCACAACCTGCAGTTGAAGCTGCCACCAACTCTTCTTGAATATCAGACAGAAAGAGTAGCTCTTGAGGTTCACACCCTAACTTTTCAGCAATTAAAGAATAGGTGCCTGCATCTCTTTTTGAACCCGAGGTGGTATCAAAATATGCAGAGAAAAAAGAAGATAAATCACCTTGATTAGCATATTTAAATAACAATTTTTGAGCTGCAACGGAACCTGAAGAAAAAACTGCCAATTGAATTCCCGCAGTAAACCATTTGGATAAAGCCAAGGGAACATCATCATACACATGAGCTTTTATGGCACCAGACTCATAGGCATTTTTCCATAAGATCCCTTGCAAAGTTTTCAATGGCGTGACCTTACGATCATCCAAGCTCCAGCATAGGATAAGATCTAGAAGTGCTGCATCATCAAGTCCGGAAATACCTGTCTCTTGTTCATGTAATAATCGAGCGTCTCGGAAAGCATTTGTAACTTCAGAAGATGTAATAGATAAAAGATCCGCTACATGCTCCCTAAAATAGGGAAACAAAACATCATATACAAAAGAAACAGAAGTAGTAGTTCCTTCAATATCGGTCAGAATATATTTTATATTAGGCTTCACGAACAGGGAATTTAAAATTCAAAAAAGCTTGTTCTGTTTGCGCATTTGTATATTCAGGTACCCAACCGGACATATCGATAAAAATTCTAATCGCTTTTACGAATGGCTGAACTTCCCCTGCATCGAACCAATGTTTTGTACCTGCTGGAACACTAATTAGATCACCCTTTTCGCATAGTAAATTAAAGACTGGCTTGTTCTCTAAATTAAACCAAAACAAACCTTGACCATCGACAAAAAATCTAATTTCATCTTCAGAATGCGTATGTTCTGCTAAGAATTTAGCGCGTATTTGATTATAATTCTCTGTCAAAGAATTGATAGAAATTACATCTGCTGTTTGATATCCTCCTTGCACCATAAAAGGATTGAGATCCTTTTGATAAGCAGAAAGAATCTCTTCTGTAGTAGCTGCAGCATCAAAAACAACATTACATGTCCATTGGTCAAAGAAAATACCATTAGAATTTAAGAAAGTCCGAATTTCATGAACCTCTTTAATTTGTACTCCTGATTGGGGGAAAGAAAGAATTGCCATCCTATTTTTTATTTTTTAACCATTCACATTCGCACAAATACTGAAAAGTCTCTAAATGTCTTTTAGCCTCAAATAAATTATTTCCCCAGGCATAAAAACCATGCTTTTTTATCATAAACACGCCATATTGCAATTCCTCTTTACGATAATTCAATTCATGCTTGAAATACTCCATATCCTGAGAATTATCAAGAACAGGTATATCTACCAAAGATTCATGAGAAGAAACAGCATTAAAACCTTTAAGAATTTCATATCCTTGAAATTTCATTGAAGTAAGAGCTGTATCCGACAATAAAACTGGATAAATTGAATGACTGTGTAGTACTACATTCGCATCAGGAAACAAATTATACAAGGAACAATGAATGAGTGTTTCAGCGGAAACTTTTAAAGGAGATAAAGGGTCAATTGCAACTCCATGATGATCAACACGGATAAAATCCTCAGGGGTAAAGCTACTTTTATCGATTCCCGACCGAGAGACCCAAAGGTCTCCATTTTCTTCACGATAGGAATAATTCGTAGAAGTAGCGGGGGAATGACCTAAGATATTCATCTCTTTAATAAGTGCTGTCAACTTGATTTTCATTGCATTGATTTTATCAAAATTAAACAAAAAACGCATCAAAAAGATGCGTTTTAATATCATTAAGAAAGGTAAAGACTACAAATTACCCAATTCCAACTTCACAAGATTCGCAATAATCTTTCCATCTGCCTTTCCAGCTAACTTTCCAGAAAGCAAACCCATTAATTTACCAAGATCTTGCATTCCTGTAGCATTAACGGAAGCGATAGCATTTAAAACCTCAACTCTAATCTCATCTTCAGAGAGCATTTTGGGCAAATATTCTTCTATCACCTTAGCTTGATACAATTCTACTTCCGCTAAATCCGGACGATTTTGAGAAATATACAAGTCATAAGTCTCCATGCGTTGCTTATGCAATTTCATACAGATTTTCAAAGCTGCTTCATCACTTACTTCTCCGGCACCGCCAGAAGAAGCTTCTAATAAAATTTTTGCTTTGATATCGCGTAAAGGGGACAAACGATCTTTATCCCTTGCCAGCATTGCAGTTTTTATTGCGTCATTAATTTGAATTACAATACTCATCAATCTACATTATCATGTAAGAAATTATTGCTTCTCAATCCAGAACCACTTGAATCATCAGACAAGCCAAAGCGACTTACATTATTTTCAGTACTTGGAGTTGTTTGATTAATTTGAATATTTCTACGCACATACGCGGGTTCATTTTCAAATTCAGCAATTCCATCAGCTCCTTTCAATTTTTGGGTATAAGATTGAAGTTTAGCTTTATATTCTTCAGTTCTTCTAAGTTGCTCCGCTGTATTCATTGGATTCTGACTAGAATTTAAATTAACCGCAGCAGAAGGTTCATCTTCCAATTGATGGCGAACAATAATTGGTTCTTCAATCACTTCCATTTTTGGATTTGATTCATGATTTACATCAAAAGTTCCAACCACATCCCAAACGATGTCATTTTTGACTTCTTCACTTTGAATAGCATCAGGAGTAAGATAAGTATCTTCTTCCATTTCAACTTCATTAGAAATAGATTCTAATTCAGAGGCACTATCAAAAAGATCAAACACCACTTTATTTTCCATCTCTAAATGTTCAAAAGGCACTGAAGAGAAAGAAATGTCTTCTTGAACTACTTCTTGTTTTAAGAACGGTTCTTGCAAAGAAGAGATTTCATTTTCCGTTACCGATCCACTTTGATCCGTTGGAGATACGAGTGGACTAACAATTTCTTTTTTTACTTCATCCGTAAGATTTACAACAACCCTTTCCGGAGCGCTTTCATATCCATTTCCGTATAGACTAGAAGAAAAACCAGTAGCAATAAGCGTAATACTAATATTATCACCTAAACTTGAATCATATCCATGTCCCCAAATAACATCAGCGGTAGCTCCAGCAGCATCTTGAATAAAATCAGTGATTTCAGTTACCTCATCCATCATCACTTCTTTATCACCATAAGTAATATTAAGCAAGACATATTTAGCACCTTGAATATCATTTTCATCTAGTAAAGGAGAACTCAAGGCAGACTGAACTGCTTCAATCGCTCTATTTTCGCCTTGAGCAATTGCGCTTCCCATGATAGCACGACCACTATTTCGAAGAACAGTATTCACATCATTAAAGTCAACATTGATATTTCCAGTAACAGAAATCACTTCAGCGATACCTTTTGCAGCGGTAGTCAAAATATTATCAGCTTGAGCAAATGCTTGCGTAAGCGCCATATTTTTACCTATATCTCTTAATTTCTCATTATTAATAATCAACAGAGTATCTACATTTTGGCGCATTCTTTCTAGACCTTCTTCAGCTTGTTGGCGTCTTTTTCTACCTTCAAAACTAAATGGAACCGTAACAATACCTACCGTTAAAATACCAAGGTCTTTAGCTACTTGAGCAATCACAGGAGCTGCACCAGTACCTGTTCCACCACCCATACCTGCGGTAACAAATACCATTTTAGTATTGTTAGAAAGTACTTCTCTTAACTCCTCAATATTTTCAATTGCTGCATTCATACCTACTTCAGGTAACATTCCAGCACCTCTACCTTCGGTAAGGGCTTTTCCTAATTGAATTTTATGAGGCACAGGAGAAATATCAAGCGCTTGTTTATCCGTATTACATACGATAAAATCAACACCAATAATTCCTTGGTTAAACATGTGATTAACGGCATTACTTCCGCCACCACCAACACCAATTACCTTAATAATTGACGACATTTCTTTTGGTAAATCAAATTCCATTTCTAACTTATATTATATTAAACTTCTTCTTCTTCAAAAAACGCTCTCATTTTTGGGAAAATTGTGTTAAAAAACTTTCCTTTCAACACACCTTCAGAGTGTCCAACCACTTCACTTGCGTTTGAAACCACATCATCATGACCTTTGGTATCATTTTCAAATCCTTTCAGTACAAGACCAATACCTGTTGAGAACATTGGACTGGCCAACAAGTCAAGAGCATTAGAACTTGCTAAATGTTCTGTTGGGTAACCAATTCTGGTATCCATTCCAGTACAATATTCAAACAATTGCGTCAAGTGTTGCATTTGAGCGCCACCGCCTGTAACAACGATTCCAGCAATCATTTTTCTTTTATATCCTGAATTCTCAATTTCAAATTTCACCAAATCAATAATCTCTTCCATGCGTGCTTGAATAATTTCAGACAAGCTTTTCAAAGTAATTTCTTTTGAATTTTGACCTCTCAAACCTGGAATACAAACAACTTCTTGTTCTTTGTTTTCAGATGCAAAAGCGCTACCATACTTAACTTTCAAAGTTTCTGCATGACGACGAAGAATCATACATCCTTCCTTAATATCATCAGTAATCACATTTCCTCCAAAAGGAATTACAGCAGTATGGCGAATCAAGCCTTCGTGAAAAATAGCAACATCAGTAGTTCCACCGCCTATGTCTACAAGAACAACGCCTGCTTCTTTTTCTTCATCATTTAGTACTGCATCAGCAGAGGCAATTGGTTCTAAAATAACCGATTTAATGCGCAGACCTGCTTGTTCAACACATCTACGAATATTCATTACATTACTAATGTGACCCGTAATAATATGAAAATTAGCTTCTAAACGCACGCCCGCCATTCCGATTGGATCTTTAATACCAGGCTCATTATCAACGATATATTCTTGGGGTAAAACAGTGATTATTTCCTCTCCAGGATTCATAACCATTTTCATCATATCAGAGATTAAAGCATCTACATCAGACTGAACAATTTCAGTATCCGTGTTGCTTCTTGTATAAATTCCTTTATGTTGCAAGCTTTTAATATGTTGTCCAGCGATACCCACATTAACATTACTGATAATTAAGTCGCCTTCTACACGCTCTTGTGTTTCTTGAACGGCAGCTTTAATGGATTGAATGGTCTTTTGGATATTAGAGACAACGCCTCTCATAACTCCTAAAGATTCACTTTTTCCCATGGATAAAATTTCAATTTTACCATGTTCATTTTTCTTTCCGACAAAGCAAGCAATTTTTGTAGTACCAATATCCAATCCCACAACAATTTTGGTGCGTTTTACACCATTTGCCTCTTTATTTTTTTCTACCGACGATTTGTCCTTCATACTTTACTATTATCTCTTTATACTTATCCCAACCTACATAAGGCATTGCTTCCTTATAAAATATCTTTAACCGATCAAATTTATCCTTTACTTCCTCGTCAGTATTTGCTGAGCCAAAAACAATAATTTGGTCTCCAACAAGGGGCGTTAAAATAAAATCACCACTCTTTTCAAGATAAACTTGCCCTATTAAAACATGCAATAAGGGATCATTACAAACATAATCCGAAATTCGATAGATATCATCTATTTTTCGAATACTTTTCAAAGAATCATTGTTAATAATTTCAGTCACTTTTACCCTGTCTAAATTTTCATTTATATACCCCGAAAACACCAAAACCCTAGCGGTGTGTAAATTAGATCTGCCCAAGGTATTTCCCTCATCATCAATGTAATAAGACTTGTTATTTGTCTTGAAAATTCGTGCAATAGGCTTTCTTAATTCAACCTCAATAAACCAAGCAGCACCAATATTTTTGTAGACTTTAACAGATTTCACCTCTTCCATAGCTTCAATGAAGCGTTCAATGTTTCTAACATTTAGAGATTCGACGCTTTGATTTGGTGTAAAAAGGTGTTTATCCTCTACCCTTTTCAATAATTCAGCTTCCGTAATAAATGCATTTTCACCTTCCACATGAATTGACATAAATGGAACTCGAGATTTTTTAGCTTGATTGGTATAATTTGCAATTATGAGTACAGCAAGTGCAGCAGCAACTATAAGTACCCACAAGACAATTTTGATCCATTTTTTCATCATAAATCTAAGTTCAATGTTAAAATCTCTTTAATTGGTTGTACCAATCTATCAATATCACCAGCTCCAATGGTGACAAGAACAGCATTATTAAAATCTTTTAAATAATGAAGAAGTCCTTCTTTCGATAGCAATTGTTTGTCTTTGATGCTTACACCTTCGAGTAGTAATTCAGAAGAAACACCAAGAATCGGCGCTTCACGGGCAGGATAAATAGGTAATAGAATCAGGCTGTCCAAGGCTGACAAAGACTT